>NZ_JBMPOQ010000016.1:0-83624 GCF_049340505.1 Undibacterium sp. Dicai25W
ACGTTCGTGCCCGACGCATCAGTGCCACCTACGCGAGGTTTTATTTAGAGACCGAAGAACATGGTAATCCGGCTAAAAAAGGACGCTACTACTGGGCAGCATTAGCAGCATTCGCCAGTAAGACAGTCGCTTGTTCGATTGAAGACCCACGAGTCAAAACAATCGGCACCGTTTTACAAGGATTAGGTAAAGGAAATATGTGGTTGTTTTATGAGATCGCCCCATGGCATTGGGCGTATAGCCTTTCTTCTAAAAGTTTCGACATGTGCAAGGCCACACGTAGCGGAGATAATTTTGTGCCGCCTATTTTGGACTCCATCAAAGCCATGCCATGGGCAAAGGAGGTGCTACAAAAAATGAATAATTTTAAGTGGAATGAATTGCTTGAAGAGGGTTTTAATAAGGTGCGGGAAATCGAACAAATGGGCACAAGTGCTCCAACTCGACCTGCAACTCAATTGAAACATCTGATGAGCATTGCCAAGCACGAGCAAGGTAAGATTTTGCAGCCGCTGATCTACGACGATGAAGATTTTAAATGGTGGATACAGACACAACGTTCAACATGGGTGAATTGGGCATCACCTGCGCTCAAGCTGGTGTTTGCGTCGTCGTGTGATACCGATGATCCAGAATTGGAATCGGTGGCGCCTGACGATACTGTGCTAGAGAATTTCAAAAGCCGAATGAAGTGGATTGAACAGGCTGCTCAATTATTTCATAAGCTAATGCAAAGGCAATCGCCGCATATGGAAAGTCAATTGAAGACGATGGCGTCATGGGTTGATCAGGCAGATGACCACGTAGTGACTCCCACAATGCCGCTCTAATCCCACTTATTTTTATGCAATACATACTTAAAAAAATATTTCTCGGTTTATTGCTGGTGGCGACGATTTACGGCTGCACAAAGCAATATGAACACCTTACCAATGAATCAAAGAAGGAGAGGGCAAGCATGGTACAAAAAATATCCATTCGTTTAGGTGAATCTGGCGACGATTTTGTTCAGCGAATCGGAAAAAAAGCGGTTCGGGTAAATAAGCAACCAGCAGGAATGAATTTTTATGATATCGATTGGACTATCTACAACCCAGGTCCTGGTCAGATCACCTTCGAGCACGGCATGCATACTTTCACCATCAGTAATGCACTTGGTGCAATGGGATCGACTTTTGAGCCAGATAATCACAAGTGGGGCATATTTAGTTTTGATCTGAGTTTTGGACTTACTGCGCCAGAACTCATACCCCATGATGAAGCACGTCAAAAATTCATTGCTCTCCTAAAAATGCTGCAAGAAAAGGGCTGGCGGCAATTCTATTACCGAGACGCTGCACGAATTATGGGGCGTAGCTCGCTACATAGTATCAACATAGATGTACGTTATATACCGACATTTGAGGAGTGGATAGCGTTAGAAGATGGCGCAGGTTGGAATTTAGAAGCCGATGGGGTCTATATGCGAATAGTCATGTATAGAGATGACGATCGCTTAAATCCACTTCAACCCGGTGCGTATTTTATGACCATGGAATTACACAACGAAGAAGACGAGGTACGCAGTCATTTTTTATATGAGGATAGAGATAACTGGAAAGTATTGTGGCCCGATCGCATGAAAAAAGCCCATGAATCTCGTACTAAAGAAGAAGCTGCAGCACGCGCCAAAGGCTACCAGATCGACACCGACTACCAAGACCCGCCAATCAAATCCCTCATCAAACCAGAACTGAAGGTGAAAGTTGGTGACGTCTGCCCCAAAGATGGCATCTGGGAAGCCAGCAGAACCGACAGCATGGCAGAAACATTAGCGACCTATCACGGTCGTTGGCGACAGTTTACACAAGGGCAAACGGTCACCGGTTTTGGTCAAGGCCTGCCGGGATTTGACGAAGATAATAAGCTCATTACGTGGACATGGCGTAAGCCTTTACCGTAAGTATGGACAAGGTATTTTACAGTTATATTGAAGAAGTTCATCACCGTAAAGCAGGGGATAGCGAATCTACATGGTGACGGATGATGCCCGTGAAGCGGCGCAATTACGTCAGCGGGTATGGGAGCAGCATTCGGGGGGATTCGGCGGATGTAATGGTGGTGATGGAAGTCAAAAGGCGATGGCTATTGCGTTTCATGATTGGAAGCAGTTGATGATTGATAATGAAAAAGCCATCTCAAAGAAAGAATTTATGACTGGATTCTTGATCCCCTTCCGCGAAACACGCGAAGTTACCTTCCGTCATGGATAAGGAAAATGTATGCACCGTTTAAACCACCTCCTCATTTGTATTTTACTTGCCACTTTTACTTTGACTGCCTGCTCGATGAAACCGACTCTCCCTCGCAATATGGAATTAAAAGCCTTTGATCCTCATCGCAAAGAATTTACCTGTATGTACGAAGTTGACCACGTTCCGCCAGTTGATCCGGAGGCGGAAGCCTGGTTTCAGGAAGGTATGCGTGTGACAGGACGCGATTTGCAACCCAATCAACGCAACTACCCACTCGCCGTGGAACTCTGGCAGAAAGCAGCCGATAAACAGCATTGGAAAGCGATTTTAAACTTAGCGGGATTACTGATACGCGGTGATGGCATCGCCCCATACCAAGTAGAATATGACCAAGAACGGGCGGTGCTGTTGATAGAAAAAGGTATGCAGCTTGGCATTCCAAGCGCATTTGACATGATGGGTAACTTTCATCAAAGCGGTGCGGGTGTCAAAGCAGATGCCAGTCGTGCTTATGCATTTTGGGAATTGGCAGCGTACAAGGGGAGCCCGAGTGCGCAGACGTTTTTAGGCAAGGCGCTAGATGCCTCTTACGATGATCCCGAGAAAGGCTTCTGGGAAAATCCTCAAATAGGCTTAAAAATGCTTGAATGTGCCTTTGCACAAGCGTATGGTAACGCGGCGATAGAACTTGGGGTTTCATTAAAAATCGGTTACAAGGATTACCCACGTGCATTTACAGTCTTCCACGAAGGCGTCAAAATGGGATGCGAAAAATGCGCCAATTATTTGTCCTCGAGCTTTGATGCTATTGAACCGCTAACACATAATTTCATTGATACCGCGCGTTCCGATCGCTATCACGTCTTAGGCGATGCGCTCTACCACAACCCCGACCTGAAATTTCCTAATCTCGATAAGGTCTTACCCTTACCTCCCGCCAAACTACCGGTCTGGAACGGTAAGAAAGAAGATCTCATCAACGCCGCCAAAGGCGTGGTTTTGCCACCTAAAAAACTACCGCCCCATCCGAGTACTAGTCGCCATGAACCGCGCTTCCATATTCGACCCGGTTTTACCTTGCCAGCGCAGCCCATCGAAGTACTCGATCATCATCCTCGCAACGCCATGTATTCTGGTTATTGGCTGCTGGCCTTGCCTGACGACCCAAGTCTGGCCGCGCATGATTTTGAGATGCGGGCATTGGCTGATCTGAAGAAAGAGCTGGCACCGCGCTACTACCGCGCAGGCGAAGTGTTTGGTTCACCCATTGACTGGAATGACGATTCTTTGCATTTGTTCATGGCCATGCACTGGAGCGAGCTAAGCGTCGCCCAGCGTACTCAAAGCCGCTGGGAATTTTATGGTCAAGCCATTCCCTTGCTTCACCCGCCGATAAGCCCATTCGTTACGCGCAAGCTGGCACTTTGCATCCCAAACCCAACACAACACGTGATCTGCCACGGCAACCAACCCTGCCCGAACACCGGCATATGGCAAGCGACCATCGCTAACGATCATCCACACGCAGCATTATGGCAAGCACTTAACGGTTTGTTGCAGCAGGGCTATGTACAAGAAGGCGACGCATTTCCAAGCCCACGTCTGGCAGAAGTGAATGCCGCAGACGTGCGCTGGCATTGGTTGGGAGAAGGCACCGCCAATACGCCACACGCAGACGGCAGAATGTCGATCACAGTGCCAGAATCGTGGCAGGGCTAAGGAGACACCATGCGTTGGATGACCGCATTGTTCTGCTGCTTGCTTTTGACCATCCTGAGCTTAACTGCCTGCTCAATGAAACCGACTCTCCCTCGCAATATGGAATTAAAAGCCTTTGATCCTCATCGCAAAGAATTTAGCTGCATGTACGAAGTTGATCACGTTCCATCGGTTGACCCGGAGGCTGAAGCCTGGTTTCAGGAAGGCATGCGTGTCACGGGACGTGATTTGCAACCTAATCAGCGTTACCAAATCACGCGCCAATTACTCGACTTCCGTTGTACTCTCACCACTAAGTCCTCATTTGTCGTGTAGCGAACATGCCTGTACTTTCGCCCCAAAAAAATTTGCTTGTAATTGAAACGCCTGCAAGATTCTTTGTCGTCCGGGTTCATCCTCTGGCAAGGCAAATACGACTTTTAAAAATTTGGGTGCATGGGCAGCGCGACTACTGCCGATATCGTTTGCCAATAAATCTTGCTCGAGCAATGTCATTACCGACGGGATGACATGTTGTTGTGCGGCACGCATTTCTTCCAGTACTTCTGCCTCGCTCACATTCACTGTATCGTGTGCGCCTTGAAATTTTTTTACGCCGCCTATGTTGACTGCCATACCGCCGGTAATTTCAAATTCGGTCGCGGATAGCCGCTCGTAATGAAATGCCTCCCAGCCTGGTACACCACGTCTACGTTGGGCGACCACGGCCATCGCGGCGGCGGCTGTACCACCGCCATTGATCATTCCGACAGGCAACATTTCCGCTAAACTTGGCGGGATGGGGGCGTTGATAGGTTCGGTCATGACAATTTCTCACTCTAAAGATGCTGAAATGCCATTGTATGCTGAGTCGGCTGCGAGTTCGAATAAGATCGCTTCTGCTTTACTGGCGCTGAAATAAAAGCGGAACTTATTCTTAAAAAAACGGCCAAAGAAGATAGTTCGCTAAAAACCTCTACCTGGAGGTAAATATGACTAATTCGTGACATTTTCAGCAGAATTGCTGTAAGAACGTAACGAAAAGTGAATATCTAGCAAGAAGCCCCCAATCACAGGTAGAATTCAGCGTCATTTAATTTGGAAGCATATCTCTACGTAACATTGTCATCAGATATGCGATGATATTTATTCGCTGCACAGCAGTTCAACTTTAAGGAAATATTCATGTCGATCAAATCCCGCGTGGTTTTGGGTAGTGCTATTGCGTTGTTCGCGCTGAGCGCTTGTAATGATAAAGATAAAGCGGCATCTGCCACAACAGCTGCGGCAACTGATAGCAAAGAAGCAGTTGCAGCGACCGTCAACGGTACCCCTATCGCGAAAAAACAACTGGATCAGATCATGCAGCAACAAGCTGCTCAAGGCATGCCTGACAATCCGGAAACACGCAAAATGGTGATCGATAATCTGGCAATGCAAATCATCGTTGCTCAGGAAGCCGAGAAAAAAGGCCTGGATAAAGCACCTGAAGTGAAAGAACAGCTGGAAATGGCACACATGTCCATCCTGGCAAATTCTTTTGTTAAAGATTACATGAAGACAGCAACAGTGACTGATGAAGCGCTGAAAGCTGAGTACGACAAGTTCAAAGCTTCCCAAGGTGGCAATGAATACAAAGCACGCCACATCCTGGTAGCGACTGAAGCTGAAGCGAAAGACATCATCGCTAAAATAACTAAAGATCCAAAAGCGTTCGATGGTTTGGCAAAATCCAAATCCAAAGATCCTGGTTCTAAAGACAAAGGCGGCGATCTGGGCTGGTTTAATCCGCACAATATGGTGCCTGAGTTCGGTAACGCTGTAGCGAAACTCGAAAAAGGTAAATTCACGACTGAACCTGTTAAATCTCAGTTCGGCTACCACGTGATCATGTTGGAAGACTCACGTCCATTGGCAGTACCGTCCTTAGAAGAAGTAAAAGCCGGTATGACTCAGCAATTGCAACAGCAAAATCTGAAAAAAATGCTGGACGACATGAAAGCAAAAGCAAAGATTGATATCGTTGCTGCACCAGCTGCCGCTTCTGCTGCGGCAGTAAGCGCGGCACCTGCTGCACCAGCATCAACTGCAACTGAAGCTTCTGCATCTAAGTAATCGCCTTATCCTTCAAAAATGGCTCATCACCTCGCGGTGGTGGGCCATTTTTGTTTGGCGTTTTATTTTTTAACAACGAAGAGATCGATAGCGGGCGGTATTATCAACAAGTGATCACTTGCAGATTCTTGAAGTCGTAAACGACATATGGCACCCTACATCGTCTTGAGCTGGATTTGTATTTGGGCTCCTGCTTTGTGTAGAAAATGCAATAATGACGCCGCAAATGTTGCGTCATTATTCTTACCAAAACAGGATTATGCATGCCAAATAATAATTTCGTCTGGACTGGCAGTGAGATCACGCTGGACGTGCGTCCAGATCGTCTGGATATACGTGACCGTCAATTCACACCGGCGGTACGCCACCTTCCCCCAACTTGTCCTTCTCCAGATTGGATCGCCGCGCATTGGCAGGCATATGTCGATGCGGGCATGATCTTGAATCAAGGGTCAGCTGGTGCCTGCACCGGGTTTGGTCTGTCCGCAGTGATTAATTATCTGCATTGGTGCGAGAACCCCGATCATCAGCAAGTCAGCCCGCGCATGGTTTACCACCTCGCCAAATTTTACGATGAATGGCAAGGTGACGACTATGTTGGTTCCAGCTGCCGTGGTGCGCTTAAAGGTTGGAATAAACATGGCGTATGCAGCCGCGATCTGTGGCCATTTACCGTGCATGCTGATAACACTGCCGTCAGTTGGGAGGCACCAAAAACAGGTTGGGAACAAGACGCCCAAACACGGCCATTGGGCGTGTATTACCGCATCAACAAAGACAGTATCAGCGACATGCAGGCAGCACTTTCCGAGACGGGTGCTGTGTATGTGTCTGCCAGCGTGCATACCGGCTGGTATTTGCCTTCCCATCGCCCACCTAAAAAGCCGCAGCCACTGACCAGCCTCGATCAATTGCCGTTGATTCCTGTACAAGACCAAGGGATTGGTGGCCATGCGTTTGCATTGATCGGCTATACCTCGCAAGGTTTTGTCGTGCAAAACTCGTGGGGAACGGGATGGGGATGTCAGGGTCTGGCAATACTCACTTATGAGGACTGGCAAAATAATTGCACTGATGCGTGGGCGGTCTCCCTTGGTGTGCCAAGCAGCGGTGTCAGCGCCTACGCCAGTACCGATTCTTACACGCCATTTCAATCCGGCCCGTCGATGCTCGCGGGATTAGCACCACCCATGGCGAGTAAGCGAAGCGCGCCTCCTCAACATAAAAAACCAGTCCACGCTGCGCACAGTCTACCGTCTCTGAGTCTGGACCAGGCCTATGGTTTGAGTCTGGTCATGGATAATAATGGCGCACTAATTCAACGGTTGGTGGCATTCAAAAATGCCGCTGCCAGCGCCGAGCACATTGTCTATCATGCGCCGCTCGCCGCTTACACCCAACATAAATCAAAACGTGCTTTCAAACTCACGCTGTTTGCGCTCAGTGGTCTGGCGGATGAAGACACTACCTTGGCACATATTGCCTCGCTGGCACCGTATTTTCTGGCGAATGGCAGTTATCCAATTTTTCTGACATGGAATAGCGGTCTGGGTGATAGCCTGGATCAATTGCTATCGAGTGAATTTTCTACAGCTGGTAAAAGCACCGCGCAAGACATGAGCATAGAAAGCTACGCCGCGACCAATGGTGGCAAAGCCGAGTGGACGCTGTTAAAACAAAATGCCGAACTATCTGTGCTCAATGACAGCCCACCACGCGGCCTGCATGTACTGGCGCGTTATTTGCAAAAATTGGCGAACGAAATTGGCCAAGACCATATGGAAGTTCATCTGGTAGCTCATTCTGCAGGCGCACAACTGATTGGCAACTTGTTGCCGTATCTGAAAAAATTGAAGATCAAAACGTGCAGCTTGTTCGCTCCGGCTTGCAGCTTAGATTTTGCCAATGCAAAATTTTTACCTGTACTGGAATCGGGTCTGATTGCACGCAACCAATTTCATTTGCACGTATTATCCGACGAACTGGAAAAAACTGACAATGTAGCGGAGATTTACAGCAAATCTTTGCTGTATCTGTTGGCACGTAGCTTTGAAGCTCGACATAAAACGCCAATGTTAGGCATGGCAACGTCTTTGGACGCTGATTTTTTTTCCGGAAAAATCAAGGACAATGCACAATGGAATCCGGCGGCAATTCCAGCGCTCAGAAAATGGAACGACACGTATTGGGGTAAACAATTGCCTAGAGGATTTGCAGCTAAAGGGCAAGGTTTAACACCCAAGCAAGCGAGCACTTTACATATCCAGCAGCAACGCTACGTGCATAGCGGTCATGAGGCATTACGGGCAGGTCATACGACGTTTGATTACGATGAAAAAACCATCAGTGCAACACTTTTGCGCATCGCCGGAATGAAGCCGGACCAGACTTTGCCATATCCGGTTGGCAATTTAAACTTGTAAAAAACATTTTGAAATTTTGCATAAAAAAACCGCCATCAAACCTACGATGGCGGTTTTTTTTCATTGCTTTAATTTACTTCGATGGCTTACGACGCGTCGTGCCGCTGTCTTTATCAAACTTTGACGGACGACCATTCGAGAACTTACCTGCTGGCTTGCTATCGGAACGGCTGTCAGAACGCGCACCTGGCTTGCCTGCTGCCTTTTCTAATACGCGACGATCGCCACCAGATTTTTTCTGTCCTGCCGGGAAATCATGCGCCACGCCACCACTGGTTGGCTCGCCGACTGGGCTGATTTTAATCTGCTTACCAGCAACCCATACACCTTTGAGTTGCGCCAGCAATTCAGGTGGCATACCAACCGGTAAATCCAACGTGCTGTGATTATCAAAAATATCGATACGACCAATGTATTTTGCTTCCATGCCTGCCTCATTGGCGATGGCACCAACGATATTGGCTGGCGTTACGGTATCGGCTTTGCCGACTTCAATGCGGTAAGTTTGCATAGGAACGCTGACCTTGCCTTTGGACGCTTTTTCTTTTTTAGGCTTGGCGGGACGGTCGTCTTCATCTGGTGCGCTAAACGCACGTTCTACCACCTGATTCATACGGCTACCAGGTGCAGCGTCAGCGATACGTGGTGCGCGTTCAGTGCGCTCTGTACGTTCAGCACGTGGTTCGCTACGCGGCGAACGGGCTGGCGCGGAGGTACTGCCGCCTGCTTTTTCAGCACTGATGCGCAAAGACTGACCAGCAACACGAACGGATTTCAAATGATCGAGCATGTCTGCTGGCAAATCATCTGGCAAATCGAGAATCGTGTAATCGTCGTAAATGTCAATGCGGCCGATAAATTTGGATTCGATATTCGCCTCATTGGCAATCGCGCCAACGATATTACCCGGTTTAACACCATGTTCGTGGCCGACTGCGATGCGGTAAGTTTGCATACCTGGTTCCGCAGTACGTGGGCTATGCTCGCGACGGACACTGCGGTCTTCGCGTTCAAAACGATCACCACGGTCACGGCCAGGGCGGTCACCGCGATCACCTCTGTCACCGCGATCATTACGTGCAGGGCGCTCATCACGCCAGCTATCATCGGACTTCACTTCTTTGCGATTTTTATCAAGCAACAAAGGTTCGTCGCCGCGCGCCATTTTGGCTAACGCAGCAGCAATTTCGATAGCCGGAATATTGTGTTCACGCTCGTAATCTTCGATCAGCGATGTGTATTCGTCCAGACCACCTTCTGCTAATGCGGTGGAAATCTGATCTTTAAAGCGGGCGATACGCACATTGTTGACCGTTTGTATCGTCGGCAATTCCAGTGGAGACACGGGTTGGCGAGTCGCGCGTTCAATCGCTTTCAAGAGATTTTTTTCACGTGGAGTGATAAACAAAATCGCCTCGCCGCTGCGGCCAGCGCGGCCAGTACGGCCGATACGGTGAGTATAGCTTTCTGGATCATACGGTACGTCGTAGTTAATCACGTGGCTGATACGCTCTACGTCCAGACCACGCGCAGCAACGTCAGTGGCGACCAGAATATCGATTTTACCGTCTTTTAATTGCTGAATCGTGCGTTCACGTTGTTGCTGATTGATATCGCCATTGATTGCTGCAACGGAGAAGCCTCTTGCATCCAGTTTGGCGGCCAACTCTTCAGTACCCAGTTTGGTACGTGCAAAGATAATCATGCCGTCGAATGTTTCTGCTTCCAGGATACGGGTTAACGCATCCAGTTTATGCATTCCAGACACTAACCAGTAACGCTGACGGATATTGTCAGCGGTGCCAGTTTTAGCAGCAATTGTCACCTCGGCAGGCTTATTCAGATACGTTTGCGCAATACGCTTAATCGCTGATGGCATGGTTGCAGAGAACAAGGCAGTCTGACGACCTTCTGGTGTTTCTTGCAAAATACGTTCAACGTCGTCAATAAAGCCCATGCGCAACATTTCGTCGGCTTCATCCAGAACTAAAGTTTTGATTTTGGACAGATCGAGAGAGCCTTTGTCCAAATGATCAATCACCCGGCCTGGTGTACCAACGACCACATGCACGCCGCGACGCAATGCCGATAACTGTGGACCATAGCTTTGTCCACCATAGATCGGTAAGACGTGAAAACCAGGAATATGGCGGGCGTAAGTCTGGAACGCCTCAGCGACTTGGATCGCTAATTCACGGGTTGGTGCCAGCACCAAAGCTTGCGGTGTAGTTTGACGGATATCTAAGCGTGACAAAATCGGCAAGGCAAACGATGCCGTTTTGCCGGTACCGGTTTGCGCTTGGCCCAGGACGTCGCGGTTATCCAGCAAAATAGGAATCGTTGCCGCTTGAATAGGGGAGGGTGTTTCGTAGCCGACGTCTTGCAAGGCGCGCAATAAAGGCGCACTCAGTTGCAGATCGGAAAAAGTAATAATAGGTGTGGATTCTGACATGGCGATGCTCGCTCGTTCGCTCGTATCGCAGGATGCGACAAGATTTGGGGCGTAGTTTACTCTGTTGTCATACAGTCAGGGAGAAACTACGGCTTAGTTTGCACAAAAAACAGGCAATTCTTCCTGAAAAGCCTACTTTTCCAGCTAAAAGTTAGTTTTAGAGCTATCTTTTTTTGCTCTTTTGTGAAAAAGAAATCGTTTAGCTTATTTAAAAAATTTTAAAAAAATCAAAACCTTTCAACGCAGAGACACCGAGACACAGAGAAAAATTGAACAAAATACCGCTTTTCTTAGGGTGGCCGTAACCCGTGCTAATCTCTCGGCGCTACCATTTGGCGGGTTGCAAGCTCACTCTCTTACTTCGCCATCAACCCATATCGACGCAACATTGCGTCTTGTTCACCATTCGCTTGAATATGAGCAATTGCCCGATTGATTTGCTCGATTTTCCAGACTGATTTTTGCGATAAACCACATTGGGTCGAGAGTACTGAGAACGGGGTCTTAGACAAAACAAACTGATCGCGTTGGTCTGGGAAATTTTTGAAATAGCCTTCAATCTCTGCCTCAGAACTGATTAAACCGTCTGCGCCACCCTTGGTCAGCAAACGAAACATACTTGAAACATCAGTTAAGTCGATGCGTTTAATTTTTCCTGCCACGACTTCTTTATCGATTTGTGGATAAAAATAACCTAGACGCGTGGCTATTTTTTTATCGAACAATTGCTGCGGAAATTGATTTAAAACAGGTTTGTCGCGTAACACCACAACACGTTCAATCTGCGGCAAATTTGGTAAAGACCAAAATAGCTGATCGCGATTGTCTGTCCATTGCGGACTGAAATAGCACACCATATCAGCCTGACCAGTAAATAGGGCTTGCTCTACACGACGACGGGAGTAGACCACATACATCGTGCTTGCACCGATTTCTTTCGCAATTGCATCACCGAAATCTTTGAGTACGCCACCAGTCAGGTGGCTACTTTGATCAAATATATTCAGCGGATAGCCGAGTGTATCGAATACGGCAAACTTGATTTCCTGTTGTGCCTGTTGTGCCTGAACGTTTGCTGAAAACAGCCAGCAGCTCAGCAGCATCAGAACTGTGCTTCTTAGCTTAACAAAAACCAAATGCGTTCGATGTTTCACGCTGTCTTATCCTTCATCAAGTTAATGATTGTTCACGTATTCATCACGGGCATCAAACTGGAGGAATAAGGAAACCCACGGTTACCTTGCAGGCCGCCTGTATGAATTGCCACAACTCTTGTTCGTTCAGGAAAATACGCTTGCATACAAAGCGTATGTAGCGCAAATAGCATTTTTCCAGTGTAGACGGGTTCCAGCGGGATTCCAGTCTGACTTACAAAATTTTTGCAGAAAGACATTAGCACAGAACTAATTTTCGCGTAGCCACCATGGTGAAAATCAGTCAACAGACGATAGTTATCGTATTCGGGGTAACCAGCCTGTTGCAACAAATTTTTAATATCATTATGCAAATAATCTGCATTATTGAATGCAGCTACACCAATGACCTGACTCTTTCTCTCAGCACCCGCCAATACCCCTGCCATTGTCGCGCCAGTACCACATGCGAGCATGAAAACATCAGGGCAGCTTCCGATGCTAGTGCTCACTTCGGCTACTAATTCAGCGACGCCGTGCAATGCTGCAGGGCTACCACCTCCTTCAGGCAACCATACGTGTTGCGGACTCACCTTTGGCAGACACTGACGCCAAGAATCAGGTTCGTCGCGCAGTTGTCGGTAGCTTTCCCGGCTGACATAGCGTATTTGCATCCCTAAGCGGCGGCAATCCTCAAGCATCGCACTGTCCATGCCGTCAGCAGCACGTATTAATGCCGTCGACGCATAACCCAAGATAGCAGCAGCATGAGCCAAAGCATGAATATGGTTAGACCAGAGTCCGCCCATACTGACCAGATGTGGGTGCTTTCCTTGCAAAGCCATCAATGGATATTTCAATTTACGAAACTTGTTACCAGATACCTGGGAATGCAAAAGATCATCCCGTTTGACCCAAAGGTCTATCCCCGGGAATAAATCACTGTAAACTCGCTGACAAGGAGAGGAAGAGGCAAAGAACACGATGCAATTCTGACGGCGATGATGGTAAAGTAGTATTGTACGCGTACCATCTGCATGAAGTGAATGTCGCTTTGCCGTTCACCGCGCCTGGTACCCATTTTGACCGGAGAGGACATGCCCGCAGATCTCGATCAGCCACTCGTCAGTGCCAGACATCAATTATCAGAATTGATTAAACAAATCAAAGAAACCGGGCAGCAAGATAATCTCTTGCCGACGCTGGAGACGGTATTGACCAAGCTTGAAGGATTGGCACAGCATGATCACCTGACCGGCGCACTCAACCGACGCACTTTACTCAGCATGCTCGAAGCTGAATTGGCGCGTTCTTATCGTACCGGACATACGTTCTCGTTTGCCGTCATCAGCGTCGACGGACTTGAAAACATCCTTGAAAAACATGGGCAAGCCGTGGCTAAACAGGTCTTGCAAATGCTCAGTAAAGAGGCCTTAGACATGTTACGCACGCTTGATTCCTTTGGTCGTGTCGCCGCGAATGAGTTCGCCATTGTGATGCCGACTACCTGGCTGGATCAAAGCATGAAAGCGATTGCACGTCTCAAAAAACGAACTTCTGCAGTAGATTGGAATAAACTGGCGCCAGATTTAGTCATCACGTTTTCGACTGGGCTGACCACCAACGCGATTAAAGACACAGCCGAAACCATGCTGCAACGTGCCACGATCGCATTACAAAATGCCAAAGCCAAAGGCCCTGACAGCATCACCGATATAGATCCTCCTTTACCAGAATACGACCCTAACGCTCCCGAAAATAATCCACTCTGAACGTAACAATTAGTAGAAATAAATGACATGTGCCAGCATGCTCAAGAAGTTTTGTGGTATTTCAATGGTGGCAATGCGATTGAATTTGTCCTTTATCGACATTTACCTCAAGGAGAGGTAGCGCATGAACGCAATTTGCCCTACACATAAAAAAAGTAAAGGCCAATTTCCAAAATACATGAAAGGCGTCTTACCTACGACTAAATCAACATTTCCATCCAAAACACCCATGGCATTTTCATCCAACTTCATCCGTATGCGACCATGTTGATCTACTATTGCAGTTCGACCAAAATTTGCAGCTTGTACCACCCAACGCCCTGTTTCAATCGCTCGTAATTGGGCAATTTGTAAATGCTGATCTGGAGCCGCAGTGCCATTGAACCACGCAAAATTGCTCATGCTAAGCAACATATGTGCATCTTTGGCACGATGAAGAATTTCAGTATCAAACAAATCCTCGAAGCAAATACTGACTCCTATTTTTTTTTCCTGCAGTTGCAATGGGGACTGATCGGCAACACCAGGGGTAAGACTTGAAAAATTGGGGCCAAGAAGATGCATCAGCCAATTAGTACCCGTTGGATAAAATTCACCTAATGGTATCAAATGCTGTTTATCGTAGCGATAGTTATAACTATGATGAGAACTAGTGGGCATGATGGCTATCGCGCTGTTGGTGGTCAGGTTTCTCTGCCCCTCAAAATGACTGACAACGGAACCGATCAACAAAGTCGTGTTTCTTGCTTTGGCTATTTCTTTCCACATCTCAAGTAATTGCGAAGGCTGAGAATTCCACTCTAGAGGAATAGCTGTTTCTGGCATGACCGTCAATTCTGCATTGCTGTCACTCGCCAGATTTGCATACGTTAGAATTGCCTGACGCAGGCCATCATTTGAGAACTTTTCTAGTTGCGACAAATTTCCCTGCATTAATCGCACACTTAATTTCCCGCTTTTCTGGGTCCATTCTATTTGCTCCAATGCCATCCCCGTTAAACATAGAACGACTACAACAATCAATGCCAGATTTCGATTTTTTGTGCCCGTTTTTTTTTCAAATTCGTTGATGACTGCCGCCAGAATAATAGCGATCAAAGTCGCTAAATAACTGAGACTTAGGACTCCGCCTAACGATGCGAGCGAGGCTAGCGGACCACTGCTTTGTGCATAACCAGTAAGTAACCATGGGAGACCAGTAAAGATATTTCCACGCAACCACTCAAATAAAGTCCATATTGCTGCACAGCCTCCCCACATCATCCAAGACGGCACTCGTGAAGGTAAGGTGAGTGACCTGAAATGCACAATGATGGCGATTGCCAGCCCGGGAAAAAGACTAAGGTAAAGTAATAGTGCAACATACAAAGCACCAGCGTTGAACCACCCGATTTTGGAATAGTTGACCATTCCTGGTAATACCCACCACATGCCCGCACCGAACCATCCAATGCCAAAGCAAGCACCCAAAATGAAGCCGGTACGTTTTTCATTATCAACGAGCAAAAACAAACCCGCCAGACAAAAAGGTTGAAACCACCAGGCATTGAAGGGCGCATAAGCGACTGCCATTAAGCCACCGAACAAGATGCAGAGCAGATATTTTACGTAATGTGGCATCGCAGGTAAGAGTGCAATCTGGAAATTTATGAGAGCAACAAATGCTGGCGATGCAAGTTGGGCTTACGCCAAATGATGCCCTCGGCATAGTAGTGTATAAAAGTAAGCCAAAAGACCAGCCCCACAGTGAGCGGATGATAATAAGTCTGTAACAGATATGCGATAAAAATAGATGCCAACGTCAAGGTTAAGCTTGGCGGAAAGTGCTTCAGGTAGCGATTGGCATACAAGATATTATGTCTTGAATACGCATTTCGGTTGGCATCGTGATTAAAATAGATCTGATAGGCTGTCAAATCGTGTATCACACGCGGTATGATGAATACTATTGAAAAATAGCCAAACGTAAAAGCAAGTGCCAAGCCAAACAACATAGCGACGTTAGCCCATAAATAGTTGAGGGCAACTGTATCCGCAGCAGTGCCCTGTATTTTTCGCGTGAAATACGTCAGAAGGCACAATAAAATGCTGAAAATAACGATGCTGATGGCGACTGGATTGTACGAGGCAACACTAATTTGCGGCCATTGGAGATGTAAATATACTGCAAGATATAAGCTCATACCGCATGCCAGCATGAGATTTTTCCAGACTTTGCTGCTGCGTCCGACGCAAGTCAACATAGTCAGACAAAGGCCTGCCTGTTGCGCAAGCAAATGGTAAATCGTATAAAAACTCAGTACTAGAACCACTGAGTTTGATAGCCAGACAGGACCAAATGCCGCAGCGAAAGAGAGAAAGCCGTAAGCCAGAAAAGCCGGTAATAATTTCGTTCGATAGTAAGAAAAATATTCTTTGTCGAGCAACGTCAGATTGCCAGCAATAAGATGCGGAAGGCCAAACAACAAAAGCCACCAGGGTTGTCCGCCGAAAGACGAATTTGACCAATTTTTCCTAAACAGCTTGCCGAAATAGAACATATCGGCAAACATCAAAATCATACAAATCGGTATGATCAGATACACTGCCAACAGCCACATTCGCGGCAGGCGTCGCGCCCGCCCGAATACGGAAAGCTGATTTACTGGTGGGATATTTCCACCACTTATTTGAACATTCATTTCCTCAATCAAGTTGCTGAGGGAAAACTCATACTGACACTCAAAGGCGTGACATTACCATTCGGCGTCGTAATTTGCAGCATGAGACTACCTGAAGTAATTTTTGAGCTTCCGGCACGACAAGCGCCTGAGCTAGGTGTTATCGGAATCAGATGCACCGTTCCTTGATCCCCCGTCACGTAATTTCCGTTATAAACAGGCGCTGCAGTAGGTACGATTGCCGGGAAAAAATCTGCCTGCACCTGTACCATCGATGAGGCACTCAAGGTGGTGCCGCTAGGCATAGGGTTTAAACGTGCATCGCTAATACGTAGCCGCAATATCATGGAAGAACAATCGTTATTATTCAACGTAATGCCACCGTTCACAGGTACATTCGTGCCGTTGTCAAGAATCTGGGTGATATTCGTCGCGTAGCTCCCGCTCAAAAATATCGCTGTCTGACCAGTCAACGGAATATTACTTGAGTTAAGTGAGGAGACAGAAATAGTTGCCAGCCCTGCCCGTTTTTGCGGTGCACTCGCATCACTTGAGTAACGTGGATTCTGACTTCTAAAGGTTACCGAACATCCACCATTGACCGTCGTACAACCACCACGTCCAGCGCTACCTATTGCACCACTATCTGTTTGAAATACCACTGGTGTATTGTCTGCAACTGGATTACCAAACTGGTCAGCCAATAGCAATGTGACGCTAGTCTGCGCATTATCATAATTAAATCCCTCAATGTTGTAGCTCAGAGGACTTAATGAAAGTGATGCTTGCGTTGGCAATCCTGTCGTCACCGTTATCGTATCCGAAATAGAACTGATTCCGTTCGGAAGACTAGCCTGAATTCGGAGTGCTGTCGGTTCAGTTCCGGAATTAACTGTCGTCGTTACGTTTCCATTACTGTCACTGACGTCGGAGGCCTTATTGAGCACAACCGCTTTAGTGGAAATGGTAGAAAAATTTACAGCCTGATTTGGCAAAGGATTACCAAACTGGTCAATAACCAAAAACTTAATCGATGCAGTTTCTGAGCGACCTGATCCACCAGCTCCTTTGATAACAATAGACTGATCAGCAGGTAAAATACTCGCTACCTGTATTGATGCAGCATCGGGTGGTGAAATCTGAATTTGCGTGCTCGCTGTTGTTGTTGCTCCGGTTACCGATACGACTATCGAATCTGTCTGTCCGCAGCCATTATCACGATATGTTAGTTGTGCTCGTCCATTATTCGTCGATACTGTCGCTGGAAAAGTTGCCTTTCCGGCGGCAGCACAATTTGATGCAAGGCTGAGTGAAACCGCACTGGCAGTATAAAGAGATCCATTGCTTTTTACATCAAGAGTGATTACCGTAGACCCATATGCTTTGAGCATCGCTGGATTCGTCGTAGGTGTCACAAAATTCACACTGAGCTTGCTGTCACCGACAGTAAATGCCGTTTGTGCCTGCGCACTTAATCCGGAATAGCTCGCCACAGCTTTCAACATTCCGGCACCATAAGCACTGATAGAAGCAGGGGATAATTGCATTTTCACGCTCCCGTTACCATCAGTAATCAGGCTACCCGAGGTCGGCTGAAAATTCACCAATGCTTGATCTGAGCTGAAAACCAATAGCGCGTTTGGCACCGGTACGCCCTTGCCGTCAACAATTCGTGCCGTCACCGATAACGGATTATTTATCGTCGTGACATTACTACTTACACCATTGCTATCCGCCAAGCTGATACTCAGAATCGGTGCAGACGTTGGTGCACTCAACGATCCGATTGCGGGTTTCTGACCCGGTGCGTCCGCACCACCACCTCCACACGCGATTAACATTGTGCTAAAGCCAAAAACAAGCGCGGCAGTGCGCCATTGAATTATTGTCGATTTCATTCTCATTTTCTTATTCCGTTTCAATTCACAATCAAATTTATTTTGACAGTCCACATCAATTCGAACGCAAATGACTTAATTCACGTTTTAAAGCGGTGATGTTTTCAAGATGGCGGTGGATGACGTTAGCTGGTTCTTTACGCGCAAGCGCAAGATTTACATGTTGTTGTTCGCCCTCGAGCTCATTTTGCAAAATTTCGCGTCTTTCACTATCTCGCTCTTTTTGCAATTGTGGATTAACCGTAGGAAAACCGACTGGTCGGCTTTTTTCATTAATACGACTGCTCCGATTACGAACCTGCGGTGTATGATCGCCATCACTATCTGAACCAAGAGGCGGCGGCACATTAGTCATCACCGTTACCCCCGAAACCCGATCGAGATAATTAAAAATTTCTGCATGACCAGACCCAGGTCTTACGAAATTCAAGATAAAGACCGCGCATAAAATGCTGTATTGCCGACTTATTTTCATAACATGCCAACTACAAGGTATTACTGCACAATAATGATTGACCTATTTCTAACTGATAATAATGTGCAGCTCCATTTTTAAGCTCAACGCTAGCAAAAGCGGTGCGATCAACAGCCATGCGCCAAGGACGTAAATCGTGCACAATTTTGGTAATAACACCATCGTAATTAATGAACACGACATCGATAGAAAACCGCATAAAGGCAGTGTGAACATCCGAGCAAGGTACGAGCAATAAGGCTTGTTTTTCGCTCAAATCTCGTCGTCCTAACAATCCGCGTAGACGACTCAAAAAAGTATCTGCAATTTCGATATTAAGATCCGCTAAAGCAATCGCTTTACTCCAGCTTTTCATTAGAAGTTACTCTGTAATGGAGGTGTCGTCATTCGTACCACTGCCTGAGCAACGATAGGAATTCCACGTCGATTATTAGGTGGCTTTCTGGCATAACACGCACGATCACTCAGCGAAGTACTGAACTCTTCCAAAATTTTTCCAACTGCTTCATCAATCATGGGAAATACCATTTCATAACAATACGTAACTTCTATTTTCAGCAGTAAAGCATCGGCTCGGGTCTGCTGCGAAGCACTGCCAACTGTCGTGTCTTTTATCAGATTGCTTACAGGGATAATTTTTCCTGAACCATGCGAATTTTGAATAGCAAAATCTTTAAACGATGCACTGCTTGGATTTAAAACTTTCAAGCTATTCATTGGCATTGCCCAATCAATTGCGGCACTTGCAAGCGCTGCAGGCATCACCACAGCGAAGTTACCTTTAGTCACTTCCTTCAAGCCACTGCCACCCAAGGCCCCAAGTCCTCTTGCGACATATAATGGGCTTAAGGCATTTAAGAAACTTCGCCGCATCTCTCCCGCATCTCCGCCCGAAGCAGCGCCGGCGCGGGCAGCACTAAATGTTGCTAAATTCACGGTATTTTTTGCGACAATGAACATGCCCATCTGTAGTATGGCCATGATTAAAGGTATCAGAATCCAAAAGGCAACCACATAAAATTCTATGGTCGTAGCACCCCACGCATCTTTGTGCGGCCTCCCTCTGAACGGTGTTAATTTCATTTAGTCACCAATACCTGCGATTGGGCTGGAATGTTCAGTGTATGTTCGACGTCGGCAATAAGAGATCGTAATGCCGAGCGATTGGCATCACTTATTTGATCACTCTGTAAGGCTTTTTGGGCGATGATCCTAAATTCAAGTAAATGGGTCATCGCCAGATTGGCGTAAGTTTTGTCCATCCCGGGATCATTGCGAATCGCCTCTTCAAATGCGTGTTGCGCTTGTTGTAGCTGGTCACTACGTAAATATGCAATACCCAAACGAAACCATGCAGTTGCTACAGTTGGGTTGGCGCTGATAATACTTTGGTAGAGTTGTATTGATTTAGGATAATCCTGTGCTGCCATTGCTTGTTCTGCACTAGCGCTTATCTGACCGATTTCTACGGGCGTTAACAATGACTGTTTTGGTGCACTTTCTGCATCTGAAGAACGATGTACGCATGCACTCATTGATGCACTCAAAATAAAAATAGCTACGATGGAATAAATCTTATTTGCTACTAACATATTGCCTCACTCATTGAAATGCGTTCATCATCTTCATCCCTATAGGGAAACCTAAGACTACAAAGGTACAAGGAAAGATACATAGAATTAACGGACCTAACATCTTTACTGGTGCCTCCATTGCCAATTTTTCGGCTCTCGAAAAACGTTCATTAGTGCGCTGCGTTGATTGCGCACGTAAAACAGAGCCTAAACTTGCACCGGTTTTTTCTGCCTGGACTAGGGCGCTCGTGAGCGACGTAACTACCGAAATATCCATCCGTTCTTCTAACGTTCTGAGGGCATCTATCCGAGTACGACCAGACCGCACTTCACGAAGCAAGCGTGCGAATGCACGTTTTAGGGGTGAGTCAGGAATTTTTTCAACGGCGATGTTAATACCTACTGTCAGATTGCAACCGGATTCAATTGCTAACGTCAACATATCAAGAAAATTCGGCAATCCTTTCAACACCTGAATTTCGACTATTTTTATTTTGTCACGCAACCAGATTTCAAGATAAAAAAAACCGAATACCAGCGCGCTGCAAGGCAATATCAGACTACGCGACCCTAACCACATGCCAAGCAACCAGGCAATGAGTGCAAAGAGACCGGCATATACAATTCGCGAGGCGAGCCACTGCTGCGGGGACAATGCGTAATCAAGCTCTACTTTGCGTAATCGTCGTATCGTTTTTTCACGATACTCAACCGATAGGTGACCACCGACGTAGTAGGTTACGATACTAATGAGTGGCCATAAGCGCTGGAGCATTTTTGGCGGTTTATCTGCATAAGTCCTGTCCTCTTCCGGAACTGCTTTGACGATTCTGAACACAAACCAGATGCTTCCGATGACTGACAAAGCAAAAAAAAGCGATAATAGAATCTCGATCATGTCATTTTCCTCAAACATCAATACGCACTATTTTGCGTATTAAAATAAATCCGACAAATTCCAACATAAAAATTACGAATAAAACTGCGTAACCTAATAAGGTATTGAACAGTGGAGCCATCGCTTCCGGCTCCATTGCAGTCAGAACCCACATTAAAAACAGTGGCAAGCAACCGACAATAATCCCTTGCAGTTTTCCTTGGGAGGTTAATGCATCGATCTTATCTTCCATAGCCAGCTTTTTACGCATTGTGTCTGCCAGCCGCTCAAGTGCCTCCGTAAGATTCCCCCCAACTTCTCGTGCAATTCTCATGCTGGTTGTAAACATCGTATATTCCTGAGATTCAATCCGTTTCTCTAACTCTTCAAGAACATCATCGAGCGAAACACCCATGCGCAATTTGCGAACGACAAGTCCAAACTCTTGATTTGACGGTTTAGGTAACTGTTCTGCGAGTAATCCCAAAGCTTGCTGCAAACTCATACCAGAACGCAGCGCACCTACTAGCGAATCAAGCGTATCCGGAAGCTGACGTATTAAGGTTTTTCGACGCTTTTCTCTCAGACGCTTATGAACAAACGACGGCCCAAAAAGACAAACGACGGCCCCACCAACAGCAAGCAAGGGATTACCAGTAATGATCAACAATAGCAATGGAACAATAACCGTAGCTGTGGCACTGATCTTTATTAAAAATGCGGTATCTAAAAAGATGAACATGTCCGACAACTTAACGCTTGTACTATTGAGAACGGTGTCACGGTAGCGCTGTGCCAAGTGATGCCCCAATTTCCAAAATACATAAACAATCAGAACAATGCTGATTGAGAAACCGATTGCAAAAATAATAGGCAAGTAAGAACTAAGCATTGGTAACATGTCCGGTAGGGCGACGACTTGTTTCATCCTCGTCGGCACCGAATATTGATAGATCTAAGTCGACACCCTGATCACGTAATTCTTCGTAAAAAGTTGGGACATATCCACATGGCATAAATTGACCACGCACTTTGCCATCATCAAAAAAACCCATACGTTGAAATCGGAAAATTTCTTGCATCTGAATCACCCCTCGCTCCATCCCGGTGATTTCGGTAATACTGGTAACTTTACGAGTGCCACAAGCAAATCTGGTTTGCTGGACAATAATTTGTACTGCTGATGCAATTTGCTCGCGAATCGCGGTAACCGGTAAGTCCATGCCTGCCATCAACACCATAACCTCGAGACGTGACAACATGTCCCGGGGAGAATTTGCATGGGCAGTCGTCAGAGATCCGTCATGACCTGTGTTCATTGCTTGCAACATATCAAGTGCTTCGCCGCCACGACATTCGCCCACCACGATGCGATCCGGACGCATGCGCAATGAATTTTTAACCAGTTCGCGAATACTGACCTGGCCGCGTCCTTCGACGTTGGCTGGTCTGGCCTCTAATGTCACCAGATTATCGTGATAAAGTTTGAGTTCGGCTGCGTCTTCAATAGTAACAATACGCTCGAACGGAGGAATCAAATTAGAAATCACGTTCAATAAAGTTGTTTTCCCCGAACCTGTGCCGCCTGAAATGATGATGTTCTTTTTTTGCTCCACGCAAATTCTTAAGAATCGCACCATTCCATCATCGACCGAACCAAATTTCACCAAATCTTCAACTTGCAGTCGACGTTGGGCAAATTTACGAATCGAAACTGAGGGTCCCTTTAATGCAATTGGGCGAATAACGATATTTACCCGTGAGCCGTCCTTAAGACGCGCATCACACAAAGGAGTGGACTCATCCACGCGGCGTCCGATAGGTGATACTATCCTTTCGATGACACCCATAAGCGCTTTTTCGCTACTGAATGCAATGTCTGATCTGCGTGACTGGCCTGCTCGCTCAATAAAAATATCTTCAGCCCCGTTGACCATAATCTCAGTTACTGAATCATCCGCTAACAAACTCTCGAGCACACCTAACCCAACTGCCTCATCGAGTACAAATTTTTCTAATTCGTGTGGATCAGTTTTTGCTGGTAATGGTAGCTTCTCAATCAGTTCTTTAATCAGTTTGCTGGCAACCGCACGTAACTCTACGTCTCCCATACGGGTAACGTCTTGCCGCCGGAGATCTAAAGTCTTAATTAGTTCGGCATGCAAGATGCCAGCATTAGTTGACAATGCCAACTGATGTTCACGATTTTCGGAACTAGATGGCGAGCGAAATTGCTTTTCAGTGCTCGTATTTTCTACTTCAGACTTGCTCTCGCGGACCACGGGATGGCGGTTAAGCGGCACTACTTCAGCTTTGGCTAATTCATTGGATGAATGATTAAACGAAGCATTTTTATCAGCGTCGTTTGATTTAGCCTCTGTCAACGACTTAACCCGCAATGTCTGCCCGCTAACGGCAATCATATCGTCTACCCGCAATGGACCGTAACGCACAATGCGCTCACCGTTGACAAATACACCGCTTGGACAGCCGAGGTCAACGATTCCAAACACGCCTTTAGTGTCAGTAAGCACTTGCAGTGCCCGCTTGCCCGCTGATGGCGGCAAGGGGATTGGTGACTTCTCGTCTGAGCCTAGAATGCAGGATTGACTAATGCGGTATTCATGACCTATCCCATCATGACGTTTCGATTCAATTGTCAACATGGCCTACTCCGTTATATTTAAAGTCGGTGTAGGTTTTTGCAACATCTCGTGATCTCTGATATTTTTGTTCAATTCGTACAACTTAAGTGCGTTAATATCTTTTGGTTCTTTATCAGGGTCAGGCGTTGGCTGTATCAATCTCGGAGTAATAATAATTGCTACTTCCCGCTTTGAAATAGTGCTGTCTTTATCACGGAAGAGATTACCAACCAACGGTATATCACCGACTCCTGGAACTTTTTGTGTAGAGCTCGATTTTTCGTACGAATAGAGGCCATTCAAGACGACGGTCTCGCCTTCTTTAGAATTAAATTCTGCTGTAGATTTGCGCTTTAAAAATCCCGGTATGCCAAGCACGCTGACCGATTTGTCGATGCTGCTAACTTCAACATCCACTTTTGCATAGATAGCTCCAGATTTATCAGTCACTGGTGTCACTTCCAAAATGATGCCGTATTCCTTAAATTCGACGCTAGTCTGGCCGAATCCGCCGACTACCGGGATAGGCACCTCACCGCCTGCTACGAATCGCGCTTTTGAACCACTACGTGTAGTCAGGCTGGGCGCAGCTAGTACTTCAGCTTCACCTTCCTGTACTAACAAATTAATCTTTGAGGTCATTAACGATGCCATTGTCACAAAGCCTTTTGGAGGCCAAACCTTACCTGGTAAGGGAACCTGGCTCAGATCCAAGCCACTAGACTGAGTATTGGGTACATAGCGATATAAATTATTACTATAAAGATCAGCGAGAACACCAGCGTGTGGTCCGTTAATTGAAGAGTCCCAGCGTATGCCAAGATCTTTCGCACCTTTGGAAGTCAGCTCAACGACTTTGACGTCCATATAAATCATTTTCTCCCAGCCTATTTTGCCAATGAAATTGACCACGTGTTCAGAATACATTTTGGCAATAGCCTGTGCCCGTTCCTGATTCACGTCACTGACCATTTCACCTTCAAGAACAATTTTAGATCCAGCGATTCTTGCTTTGACGTTGTCTATATTGGCCAACAGACGATTTACGTCATCCAGAATTTTTTTCATATTCGCTTCGAGTACGAATACCGTCATTTCCTTTTCAGTTCCATCTTTCATCCATAGGTGCAAAGTAGACACGCCAGGTGTTTCTGCCAATATCAATAATTGATTTTGCGATACGATAGACACTGAAATTATTTTTCCATTTCCTACGGCGATGCGATTTACAGAAATAGGAAACACTTGCGCTTGCCCATTAAACAATTCTATTTCATTAGAAGGAGGCGCTGCGGCAAACGCAGTACCTGCAAATAGAAAGCTAATCACTAGTAAAAATACTTTAGTCACGTCGTTCATCCGTTCTTGTTATTTCGCTTTGAAAATGGCATCTCGTTTGCTGGGTTTGGTGCTGCTGGCGGTGTGATCCCAAGGCGAGTTTTAACATCCATGACATTTAACGATGGCTTTTCAGCTGGTGTTTGCGTTATTGCACCAAGCATGTCTATAAATGGATTTTTTCCAACCTCTGATTGCATTTTTACGCCACCAGTCTTCCCTGTACCGCCGACTATAATTTCTACATAATCTGCTGGACGGGAACGATTCACTAAGCCAGTTTGTTTGAAAGTTGACTCATCTAAAACCATTTTTCCGAGCGATTTTTTATCGTCAGCATTTCTCAAAATGGCAGTAAGTTGTCCTAACTTCTGGCCCAGTAAGATTTGCTGCGCATCCGTAGGATTCACTTTAAGGGTCACGGTATTAAAATCAACATCGACCTCTTTTTGTGCGCCATTTTCCGTTTTTATGGTTTGCTTTTTTGTGATTTTTCCAGTCGCGATGACCGGTACTGATTGCAAAATCAAGCGAACATTAAGTTGTTCTTTCGGTGCAGAATTCTGATTGTCTGACGTAACAGCAGGGCTCGGTGCAGAGCCTGGTGCGGGGCCAGGACCTGTAAACATGAGATCAATAATGTCTCCCGGGACCAACATCCCCGATATAGAACTGATTTCGTCAACAGGAAAGGTGATCGCGCGTTCACCACTATGAATCGTGGTCGACAATGCAGCACGGTCGGCACGCTCAAGGGTTCCACGGTCAATCGGGTCTCCTGGTTTGAGGCTATTGAGCAAATGCTGACCAGTAATTGCGTCGAGATCCTCTGGCCCCACCGCATTACTTGAGAGATAGCGCTCTGGGATCGTGCGAACAGCCAGATTATCAGTCGATAGTGCTGTACCAGCTGGCAATTCAACCGCTGCAACAATCACTTTTTTCGTTTTATATGAGCCAGCCAGACGCGACTCTGCCTGGGACAGATAGGTACGTAAATAGTATTGTGCGCCAGCGAAGCATACAACGCCTAACGTGATGGCACCGCCTAGTAGCAGGGTATTTTTTGAGATTTTCAAGGAAATATACTGACAAGTAAATTAAAAAACAGAAATCAGAAAACTGAATCCACGAAAGAATGTCGCAATGGAACGAGCCAGGTAGTCAACGGGAGCCATATTGTTGGTTAACTCATGGGGTACAAATAACACCAACGCCATTACACCAGTCACCACAATGTATTCTGTAATAGCATGGCCCCGCTGCAATTTCATTTTGAATAGTTCATTGTTATATCGAGTTTTACGTAACGTCATAAATCAAAACCTTTTCTTTATTTTGACTGCACTATCGTATTCATCATTAGTAAAGTGCCTGCTTTTTGCGCACTGAGACTGGCATCAAACTCCTGTCCATTACGGTTTGCAGAAAATTTTATTAATGCGACGCTTTTTTTCATCACATGACGCTCCCAACCCGCGCTCTTCAAGGAGGATTCCAAGGCGCTCACAGTGGCATCAATAGAACGCGGCGACACCGCAATAATTTGCTGAGATACTTTTCCGCCATCATTTGAATCTATGATCGAAACGGTTCGTACATCCGATGGCAAGGGTATTACCAGTTTTGGTACAGTTGTCAGCTGCGGCGAAGTCAGCGCAACAAAACCTTCAACCTTTGTTGCGCTAATTTCGCGAATTTGAAAACTTCTGTGCTCAAGACCGATCGTTTGGTTTAACACTGTCCAGCTGGTATTTTTTGTTCGTTGAACGGAATTACTTTCAATTTGCTTTTGCCAAATCTCCTGGACCTGATTCAACAATATTTCCATAGGCAAATCAGCTGTAAATGCCCTGATTTTCATCGGCGTGCCGTTCAGACGAAGATCTTCTCCCACTGCTTGAAGATTCACACTATCGGGCATCCCCTGCCATCCGGCATGACATGGCGCGACGATAAGCAAGAGGATTGCGAACGACAGACAACGAGTCCGCAGGTTTTTGAAGCGCATAAGATTTGTCAATAACATGGGCCGCCTCCGTTATAGACAGGCAGTCCTGAGGAACCTGACAGGCGATCAGCAGGAACGATATCTGGACAGATTTGACCTGGACTAAATTGAGCAAAACTTGGTTCTAATATGGAAAGGAAGCCAGTAACCAGACTTAATGCTCCGTTTATTTTTTGCAAAGCAGATGCAGGCGTATATTCCCGCGTGCGCATTGCGGCTTGTCTTGGTCCATCAGCATCCCAACTGTCTGTCACTAAAGACGACGTTTCTTTCAGTGTCAGATTTAAATTGTTCATGGGGTCTTGCAAGACTGAAATATTAGTTAATTTAACGTTGACGGTGCTCGTATATAAACCACCTAAATTTAGCGGCTCGCCTCCGGTCAATTTTCCTACGCTGTTCTGTACCGCTCCAACGGTTTTTCCGATGGTATTTGCGGCGGTGCCTGGCAAAGCGGCGGATGCGGTTGTTATACTCACATCCTGTGGCTTATCAATCAAACGCTGCTTACCGGCATGATCGGTCCAAAATGCGGTCTGACTAGCCCAACTTTGGCCGTTAGTCATCTTGTCTGCGGCCTTATATGGATCACGGTTCCAGCTAAATACGCGTGCGCGTATTTGTGCTTCCAGTTTCGTATCTGAAAACGTAGCTGGATCACGCGCGGTTCTTTCCCAGGCCGCATAACGCGCTGCCTGGATGGTCTGGGACTGGAGATCATGGAATTTACCAAGATACAAAATTCCCAAAAAGAGACTAGCAGCAACACCGATGAATACCAGCAGTTCAATGATCGCTTGTCCGCGCAATAATGAACGATCCACTGACATAAGCATTATTTCACGTCGAAAACTGTTGAATTAATGGGCAAGTTGGCTTTGACTGAGACAGGCTTTGTAACAAGCACACCAAATTGATCTTTTGTAAGAAAATTGCGCGCATATGCTGGCAAAAATTTTCCATCAATTTGGATAAACTTGGTTATTCCCTTTGGTTCTAAAATACAAAACTCCCCTAAGGCTTTGTTGAACTCGCTACTTGCTTGGCATTTGAGTGGTATCCCGTTGATAACCTTAGGAACGGAATAGAGAGAAGTATCTTCCGCCGGCTCCTGGACCATATCCACCTGAAACTGCGGCCCAATGCGCTCACCGTTTTCTTGCACGTCAACTGCATAGCTCTTACCATTCTTTATTATCAGGTGCGATTCGGTTTTTACAATCGACGTGGTACAGCTTTTCCTGGCACGTCGTCGTTGATATTGATACCGTAGCTAAAGTTGCTATGTAAATAGTTTTTGCCATCACTGATGTAGACGTCCTTATCGATAATGAAATCGACTGGCACGTTCACAAAAGGCTTCACTGGTAAATTTCTGTCTTTTGCCAATTCGACACAGGATTCATAAATCGTTTTGTACCAGTCACGGTATTGGGAGAAATTTTCTGGTTGAGTAACAGTGACGACTTCGTACGTCTGCCCCACAGCGCTGTTGGCATCACTATTTGTTGCATCTGAACTGCCCGTGCTGTTGCCACACGCAACCACTTGAAAAGCGAGCATGGCAACGACACCAAATTTGACCTGTCCATATATCTTGTTTAACTGCATGTTGAATCTCCGCCTAATAAGCTTGCAATTGGAGGTAAGCCTTTCGTGGCATCAGCGATACCACGCGCGACTCTTCCATCAGTGGCGAGCGAGGCTCGCCAATATGGATTGAATAAACTCGGGTACTCCGTTTTTCCATCTTGACGATCCGATCTGTACGGACGATCAAATGAAACGCAAGCGGTCGCCAGTGCATAGACGCCGCCCCCACCTAAATTTGGATTGGCACTCAATTTGCTGCCATCCGATAACATCGCATTGGCTTTCAGCGCAGTTTCGGCGACGGGTATCTTGTCTTGTTTGATTACCACTTCCACCGAAAATGGTAATTTGAAGGGATCGTTCTTCGATGTTGGCGCGCTCAAATTGGCAACATCGCGATATGCCTGAAATTCTGTTTGAATATTTTTTGCATTTTTATTATTCGCTTCAGCATTCGCCCTGACGCCATCCATATCCCCCCATTCATTTGTATTGCCATGACGCCCAACTTGAGTTTTTTTCCTCGGCGCATAGGATTGAGCCCCCCCCCAGCCTAGAGGAACATCAACGATCCATTCACCTTTGATAAAATTCCAACCTATACCTAACTTTGCTGAGTCCAAGCCTTTCCATGCATCGAAATCGATTAGGTCTGTTCCACCTTGTTTGCGTAACCCAAAGAGCGGCTTCGCTCCTGCGCTCCAATCTCTGGCAGTGGTAAAACCATCCCTTGAATCTAAGGCGACTTGGCGAATTCTCGTGCGGCCGTCGGTACCAACTCTCCCGCTGGATTTACTGTATGTTTTTGTAAATGTGTTCCATCGCTTTTCATTGATAAGAAATAAGGCGGGATTCGCTGAAGAAAATTCGGCACCATTTAAGCGTGCGACATTGGCAGCAAGATCTTGCGCTACCAGCGCGCCTGAAAGATTAAGGGCGTCCTGCCCTACGTTATGTTCTACAAAATTAAAACCGCGCATTACTATATCGATTGGTGGTAGCACCGTTTGAGCAGCCGTATCGATACCGCTGATCACTCGTTGTACTGCGGTGGTCGCTGCACCCAGATATGGGACAAATCGGGTGATATAGTTGATATTTGTGACAAATCGATCAAGATAAGAAATCCATGACCTGAGACTGACCGATTGTGCGATAGTGACTTCATTCACCACCATCGCGCGATTCATGTATGCTTGAAAATTCAAGGTACGTGCCTGCCACACGGCGCCGCTATATGCCGCAGCATCAGCAGCATTCATCGCACGCATTTTTGAATTTGTGATTTGCCCGGAGTTGAAGGCGACTAAAAGAAGTGCGACCATGGCTGCAGCAAAGCCTAAAAATAAGACCAAGGATTGCCCTTTATTTTTTCTCTGACCTGCGCACATGTGATTACTTTCTATGAGGATCGTTAAGCTGGAGACTATCTCCAGCTTTATTTGTCTCGCTTGAATTACTTCTCAAAAGTTTTGAGTGATTTATCTTTTTGACTCTCGTTATCTGCTTTGGTCGATTGCTCATCGACTTTTGCACGGGCACCGGTATTGTTGCCAGCAAGGGTCGATGCAGCAGCAGCAGTCTGACCGCGAACGATGCCGCCGAAAGCTTGATAAACACCGATAGCGGCAATCGCAATGAGCGCTACGATAATGATGTACTCAGTCATACCTTGACCTAGCTGACGACGACGTAAAACGAATTTATTCATGATTTCTCCGACAGGTTATAAAATGAAACTAAATATTGCGTGCGAAGAGTAATGTGAAAAAACAAATTATTTTTTGACAATTACATATCGTTACATTACTTGCAGTTTTGCAAAACTTTTCTTTCTTAACGGAAATTATTCTTGCTAATTTTGATGTTAAAAAGAAATTATTTCTTTCTTTATCAATTTTAATTTCTGAATTTGTAACTTGAGGGTAAAAAGATATTGATATACTTACAATTTCATGAAGCCCATTTTCCAATAAAACATTTATTTGTTTTAGAGTTAGGAATACATTTCCAATTCGTAAGTAAATTTGATTTACGTTTCGTAACGCTTAGTAGTAAAAAATAGTGCTTTGATAAATTACACTCCTCATAGCAAGGTTAAACTAGAAGGATTTGTTCATTAAAATCTTGCTATTGAAAAAAAGTAGTCGTACTCCCCCACAAATACCGCACATCTTTACCTATATCAAACGTCGAGTTAAATGAAAAAACTATCGTTATCAACATTAAGTATCTGCCTGATCACTTTTTTAAGTATCGCGGGCTGCAATAAAAAACCGGTTGAAGCACATTCTGTGAACCCGGCTGCCAGTCCAGCGAGCGCCGCGTCGGAAACTGCGACGCCACCTACAATCGCTGCAACACCTGCAGCTCCAACTGCAGCAACGCCGTTTGATCTGGACTCCGTTGCCATGACTACTGTTAACCTGCCGCCATTTCCTTATGTTGACTATCCGGTAACGTTAGACGAAAGTTATCGCTCTGGATTACCTCCTACGCCATTTGATATTGCTTATGTCATTGCAGGAAATGAGTTAAAAACCGTAGAAGGAAAAGTGTCGATACGCCACTTCCCCAACAATCCAGCAAAGCTCTCTGTGGTCGCAGCACAGCGCAATTATGACGAAGCGATCAAAGCACTTGGTGGTGTGAAGGTGAATAAGCTTGAGCCCACAGATCCTGCCTTTATAAAAGCGCAACCAGGCGGACTTGAAACTCTTTTGGGGAAATTGCATATCAACGATAGTCCGCGCTCCGATAATCATGGCCTTGAGTCGTTTAGCCAATACCTTATCCGCACCAACAAAACCAATATCTGGATAGCTGTCATTGAAGAAAACGGTGGAATAACGACCACATTGGTCACCGTAGAAGAAAAAGCACTGGAACAAAGTGTTGCACTGATTAAGGCAGATGCGATGGCGGCAAGTTTGCAAACACAAGGTCATGTTGCCCTGTATCTTTCCTTCGATACTGACAGTGATGTGATCAAAAGTGCGAGCAAACCGGTCGTAGAAGAAATCGTTAAACTGCTACGTTCAGATGACAAGTTACAACTCAATATCGAAGGTCACACCGACAACGTCGGCTCAGCTGAACATAACAAAAACCTGTCGCTAGCGCGTGCGCGTGCGGTAGTAAAGGAAATCACCGATAAAGGTATAGCCGCTGCGCGACTCAATGCGATTGGTCTTGGTGCAGAAAAACCTTTGCAAGACAATACGACAGAGCAAGGCAGAGCAAAGAATCGTCGGGTCGAGTTGGTAAAGCGCTGATTGGTTGGTGCTAAGTTGTACAACACAACTTAGCATTTCACAATTCCCAACTCACTACAGTTTAAGTCAGCCAAAGATCTCCGATAATCCAAATACCGCGACATCACGGTATTTGGAAGTCTCATTTTTTTGCGGGTGTCAACACGACTAAGCATGTCGCAAGCACTACCCCGGCGCATCCTGCCAGAGTGCTCAACGTGATATTTTCGTTGAGAAATAAAAATCCCCACAATAAAGCAAACAAGGGAATCAAAAACGTCACCGTCAGGGCCTTGGTTGGACCAATGTCGTGAATCAGGCGGAAGTACAACAAATAGGCAATCGCGCTGCAAAGCAGAGACAGCGCGGCAGCGGCCAGCACAATGGCAATCGTGACAGCACCTGGAACGGGTGAAAATGGCAGTGACGGTAACAGAAATAGTGCACCACCCACCTGAGACGCTGTTGCCATTAAAACCGGATTGACGTCGACCGACAGCTTCTTGGTATATACACCAGCTAAGGCATAACAAATCGTCGCCGCAGAACATGCCAGCAATGCCAGCAATAACTCGGTACTCCATTCCACTGGCCCCAACCGTACCAGCATGGCTACTCCAAGCACGCCGACCAGCATGCCTGCCATTTTACGCAGCGTGAATTGTTCTCCCAGAAAAATCGCTGCCATCACTGCGCCCCACAAGGGACTTGTCGCATTCATAATCGCCGAATATCCAGCTGGAATATGCTGCGCCGCATACGCATAAAAGACTGCTGGTAAGGCAGTGCTGATGGCACCAAGTATCAGGAACGATTTCTAATACTGACGGAAAACAATCGGCTGTTTGCTGACTAACATCCAGGCAATCAGCGCCAGATCGGCCAGACCAACACGTATCTCAGCCGTCCAGAATGCGCCAAGCACAGGAGCGATAATGCGCATGAATAAAAACGAGGCACCCCAAATCGCCGCCAGGCTAAATAATCGGAATAAGTCACTACTGCGCATGTCGGTTCCAGATAATCCAAAGAGCGTCAGCTTAACAAAGACTGCGGTTCTGCGCTCGCCAGAATCGGACACAAGATAGCAGACAATCTGCTCAGGATTGTAGATTGAAATTACATAGGCTTAAAGCGCCAGGCGTAGGCTTGACTGACTTTGAGTTTTTCATTACTACCATGCAATTCAACCGTGTAACGCCCCATCTCGTCGCGGTGTGCTTTGGATATCGCATCGGCGCGCACCACCACGCTGCGGTGAATTTGCCAGAATTGTTCACTATCGAGACCATCCATAATTTCTTTCAGCGGTTTGCGCACGTGGGCTTCATCGCTTGCGCATACCACCCGGGTATATTTTTCATCCGAAGTAAAAAACAGGATTTTATCGATCGCGAACATCTTGATCGTATCGCCAACACTGGCGCTGACCCAACGTATCCGCTCCGGCGCATTGTTGCGCAGGCGTTTATCTAACGCCGACATTAACTGGCTGATATCGGGCGCATCTTGCTTGCTGTCGATCCGTGTTTTCAAACGCTCTATAGCTTCAATCAGACGCGCTTGTAATATTGGTTTAAGCAAATAGTCCACAGCGCCTGCCGCAAACGCGTCAATCGCATAACTGTCATACGCCGTAGTGAACACGGCATGACAACGCCCTTTGACGGCGTTGGCGACGTCTAAACCTGTCATGCCCGGCATACGGATATCTAAAAAGGCGATATCTGGTTGGTGTTCGTGTATCGCCTCCAGCGCTTCTGCGCCGTGTTCGCATTCAGCAACAATTTTCAATTCTGGCCATAGTTCAGCCAACATACGGCGCAGCTCTTTGCGTGGCAAATCTTCGTCTTCAGCGATGATTGCAGTCGTCATATTTTTCTCCCACCGTCTCTGATTATTTTTCTAAAGGTAAGCAAATGATTGCGGTAACACCGCCTTCAGGATTGGCTTTTAAAGTCAGGCTCGCAGCATCGCCATACATCGATGCAAGGCGTTCTCTGATGTTTTCCAGACCGATGCCAGAGCCACTCGTCGTGCCACCAAAGCCAACACCATCATCTGCCACGCTCAGCTCAAGCAAGCTTTGCTTATCAAGCACCAGTTCACGTGCGTTGATTGCAATATGAGCTGGCCCTATTTTTGGTTCAACGCCATGTTTGATCGCATTTTCGACCAGGGAAATCAACATTAAAGGCGGCAAAGCAGCATCTGCAATTTCAGATTCAATCGAGAAATTCAGGCGTGGAATTCTGGCCTGCATCAAATTCAAATAAGCACGAGCAGCATCGAGTTGCTGTTGCAGCCGTGCTTGAGAAGAACTGCCATCTGAGCGAAATTTTGGGATAGTCGCCCGTAAATAATCGACCAGATGATCAACGATTGCGGTTGCTCTGACTGGTTCGGTATTAATCGCAGAGCGCACGCCAGCTAAAGTATTAAACAGGAAATGGGGCTCCACTTGCGCCACCAACACCGACAAACGTAATTCAGCTTCGCGCCTGGCTTCTTGTGCCTGCTTTAGTTCACGCAAACGCTGGTCTTCCAACAGGCGTTTTTTCTGACGGAAAAACAACCACAGGTCAAATCCACCACCCAAAGAAATCACGATTAAGGTGTCGACGAAGCCGTTCACAACCGGTGTTAAGAACTGGTTGATATTTTGATTCGCTTCTTTAGCTGTTTGCTCATCTGATGATGCAGCGGCGGAGGCGGTACTTACTTGGGGTTTTGGTTTTACAGAATGGAAGCTGTTAATTCCACTCTCCAACTCTTTACTTGCCGGACTATCGTGTCCCTCAAATTTGGCTGCAAATTCAAAGCTGCCATGTACTTTTTTTTCTGAGCTGACCCAATCACAAAAATAATCGGATAATTGATAGATGCCATAGCTGAGCAATCCGCCAAATACCAACGCCAATGTCAGGTAAATAGCTTCTTTTTTTTCGACAAACTGAAGCTGACGTACTAACACAGCCAAACCCGGCCCAGTAAGGTATAAAGCCGACACACCTATACTAATCGGCAACATCACTGGTAATACTTTACTCAGTGGCAAACTCAATAGTGTTGTGATTACCAGGATAAGCAAATCGATCACCACCAGAGGTATCAGCCATGCCAGGCTTCGGTAGTAATACCATGTGCGCGAAAAAACCGGATAGTTGCGTGCCCGGGTAAGCCAGCTGTCACTACCGATTGAAACTTCAGGCGGCAGTGGCTGTTCAGTGGAGCGATTATCTATTTTAGTCATCATCCTTATGTTCCCTCAGGCAAAAGCATCGCTACTCAGGCTTAGCGAATCAACGCAAATTTAAGGAAAATCAGAATAGAAATGGAAGTATGCGACGAAATCGCAGATAGCCTGATGAAATCAGGCCAAAGCGCGATGGATTACGCAGTATCACCGGCGACTTGATCGCCGCTGACGTCGTCAGCACCGGATTCAGTCACGGCAGGTCGTTGTTGTTGTTTGGCAATGCGAATGATGGTGTTGCGTATCGAACTCAATACCGCGACAGAATTGAAAGGTTTGACGATAAAACCTTGCACACCACGTTGTTGGGCAGCTTGCAAAATTGCGGCATCGATCTTAGAAGAAACCATAAACAACAATGTCTTTGGTAATTCTTTACGCAAATTATCAAGGATAGCGAGACCTTCTTCATTCGCTTCGCCGATATCGATACAAATAATTTGCGGTTTGAGTTTGATCACCCGCGCCAAACTGGAAGGTGTCAGATTCGCATCGCCAATCACTTCATGACCACCGTTATTTAATACGGATGTCAGCAAATTTCGGGCAACGGCATTCGCATCCAGGATAACGGCTTTAAGCATAAGTACACCATGAAGTTTGAGTCATCTGCATATTAATGCAAAAATATAAAAAGTAGTAAACCAGGTGCTGTCGTTGGCACATTCTGTGGCTGGTTTGCCCTGATTTGCTCGCATTGCAGCCTAGCGATTGCTATCTTCCCGTCCACCTACCTCAGGTTTTGCATTTTTTACATACATGTCCAGCCAACGGTCTTGCTCCCATAACATCTGCATAATGGATTCACGGGCGCGATAGCTGTGACTTTCGTTTGGTAACATGACCAGACGAGACACTGCGCCCAAGCCTTGCAAGGCCTGATACATGCGTTCACTCTGTAGCGGGAAGGTACCGGTATTGTTGTCTTGTTCACCATGAATCATGAGTAACGGGTCTTTGATCTGGTTAGCAAAGTTAAACGGCGACATATCCTGATACACTTTTTCAGCCTGCCAGAAATTTCTGTCTTCAGACTGAAAGCCGAAGGGTGTCAGTGTGCGGTTGTATGCGCCGGAACGTGCAATACCGGCGCGGAACAGGCGGGTATGGGCGAGCAAATTTGCCGTCATAAACGCACCGTAACTATGACCACCGATAGCGATGCGATTGCGATCAGCGACGCCAAGCCGCACCACTTCATCGACAGCGGCTTCTGCATCCATTTTCAATTGTTCGATATAGGTATCATTTGGCTCCCTTTTACCTTCACCAATAATTGGCATGCCTGGACCATCCAGCACGGTATATCCACGCGCTAACATCACCATCGGGCTGTTATACGAAATGCGGTTGTATTTATAGGCCGAACCTGTGACTTGTGCTGCTGCATCCGCTGTTTTGAATTCACGCGGATAAGCCCACATTAACATCGGGCGTGGTCCATCACGCTTAGGCTCGTACCCTGCTGGTAAGTACAAGGTCGCACTTAACTCTACGCCATCAGCACGTGCATACCGGATTTGTTGCTTTTTTATGCCCTTTAATTGCGGCAAAGGTGTAGCGAAATTCGTTAATGCGCGTGGTGATTCATTGCCTGCGAGATCACGTACAAAATAGTTTGGACGCTCATCGCTCGATTCTCTGCTCGTAATAATCCTGCTACCATTGTCATTCAAGAGCCCCACCACGTGTTCATAATAAGGCGCTTGTGAACGGAATAAATGTACGCTCTGTTTGGTGGTGAGATCGTATCGGTCTAAGAAGGGTCGATCACCTTCAGGACTCGCACCCAGACCAGCGAGAAAAATGGCTTTTTCGTCTGGTGTAGTTTTCAAGGTCGGTAAACCGAACTGATTCAACTCGATCACCGGATTGCCCTGATTGGCGTATTGATCTTCCGTCTTACGACTAAACAGCAATTCCGGTTTCACATCAGCAACACCGGGATGGATACGCCAGGTGCGGGTATCACGGGTTTTCCACCAGCTTTCGGTGACTAAAGCCAAGCCATCGTTGCCCCACTGCACGCTGGAAAAACGCCATGCGAGTTCCATCAATTTTTGTGGTGGCGCATCAAATGGCGCTGGTTGTTGCACCAGCAAATCGCGTACTTTAGCATTGACTTCCGGGTCACCGCCCGCCTGCGCTTCCAACCAATACAGAGTCGCAGGCTTATCGGTGCGCCAACCAAAATCACGCGGTCCCTGTTGAACCGCGTCACTACCGGTTGGCAAACGCTCACGCATAGGGCGTTCAGCGACAGTCTTTATTTTCTTACCTTGTTTATCCCACAGTTCGATTAATTGACCGAAGCGATCCATGGGCAACATCGTGGAATAGGGACGGCGTAATTGCGTGGTCAAGATCATTTTGCCATCGGGTGACACCTGTGCTTTACTGAGAGTCAACACCGGATTTAGACGGTGCAATTCACCTTTGGTATTTACAAAACCTAATTGCGTTTGCAGTTCCCAATCCAATATTGCCGAATCGGTAGGTGTTTTGAGCATATCTGGATAAGTGCGGTTTTGGGTAATTTTGCCACCCTTGGTTTCCAGGGTATTTGGGCCGTCTGGAATAAATGGCGCGGGCGGCAAAGGTTTTTGACGCAGTGGCAATAAATGCACAAATAATTGCTCTGACCCATCGCTCCATTCAAAACCGGGGCTGGTGGTTGCATTTAATTTATCGGCAATCAGCCGGTGCACTCGCGCTTTCTTGACATCGAGCAGCCACAACTCTACCCCACCCTCGACCCAGCAACTAAATGCGACCCATTGCTCATCGGGTGACCATGCAGTGTCGGCGATACGTGGATTCTTGGGCACGCCACTGACTGCAACGGTTTTTCCGGTTGTCACTTCGAGGATACTGAGGCCATTTCCGAACTCAAACTGACTCGCGGCACGAGTACGCGGATTGATGCGTAAGCCAGCGAGTCGCAATTCAGGCTGCGCAACTTCGGCGATGCCCGGCAAACCTGGCAACGACATCAACAAGGCAGTTTTACGTTGGGGGCCCAACTTAAAATTCGGACCGCGTGGTGCGTCAACGATCGCCTGCAACTCGGGTGGTGGCATTTTGTAGATGCCATCATTGGGATTCACTGCTCTTGCGCCATTCGCTGATAAACAAAAAGGTGAGACAATCAGCAACAACAAAGGGGTCAGTCGGCGCAAGTTCGAAGGCATAGTCAAATAATGATGCATGTTTCTGAGTTCAAGACGCGGTCAATGAAAAATGAGGACACAAATTGGGGGCATACATGAATGAGCTACCAATCTCATTCTGCCAGGAAAGTACAGCAGTGTAGCGCGACGCCATTCTTTGTCTACTGATAATTTTGAAATAACGGTAAGGTCAACCGTATTTGCTGCAGCGCACATGGCTGCGCTTTTTACGACAAATACCGTCGCTTTTTCATGCTTTTTTCGTATTCTCAGTGTGCAATTGAGCATGAGACTCGCTCCTTAGGCTAATTATCCTTAGTATGATGCCTGTGTAGCGGGTGTCATTTCGCAACGAATGCAACTAGTCCATAAAAAGAGATTAATATGTCAACAACATCACCTACCTGGTTTGCCAACCTGGGTTTGCGCGGGAAAATGCTCATCGCGGTATTAGCGATGGTTGTGATCGGCTTCACCGTCACCACCAGTTTGCTCAGTTTCCAGGCCAGCAAGATGCAATCGGAATCGGCTGAACAATATGCAACGCAATTGGCGATATATAACGCCGGCCTGATTACCGAAAAAATCGATCTCGCCCTTCATGCCGCCCGCAACATGGCTGCTAATCTGGCCGCGATGCAAGCGTCTGGCCAAGCGAACCGCGCGAATGCCGACCTGCTGTTAAAGAGCATCCTGGAAAGCAATCCTGAATTTACTGGTGTCGGCACTATCTGGGAACCCAATGTGTTTGACGGTAAAGATAGCGAATACATAGGCAAACCCGGACACGATGCGACGGGCCGCTACTTACCGTACTGGAATCGTGGCAGCGGTCAAACCCAGGTGGAAGCGTTGACTGATTACGACAAGGAAGGCGCTGGTGACTATTATTTGCTGGCCAAAAAGAGTGGCAAAGAAGTCCTGTTGGAACCATACATGTACAAAATCGCTGGTAAAGACGTATTCATGACGACGATAACCGTGCCGATTGTGATCGCTGGTAAGTTCGCGGGTGCGGTCACGGTTGACTTGCCGGTTGCAGGCTTTCAGCAAGAGGTGAGTAAAATTCGTCCTTACGAAACCGGTTATGCAAGCTTGTTATCAAACAAAGCAGTGTTTATCGGCGACGTAGACGCTAAGCGTGTAGGTACTGAATTAGGAAAATTATCCGGTAACGAAGCGGCGTTATCCGCCATTGCTCATGGCGCAACATACTCAGATACGATAGACGATACGAATTTAGACACCCGTATGTACCGGATTTTTGTGCCTATTCGCATCGGTGGCAGCGATACGCCGTGGTCATTTGTGATCAACGCTCCGGAGGACAAAATTCTGGCTCAGGTGCGTCACCTGCGAAACGTTTCTATCATCGTTGGTTTCTTAAGCGTGCTGGTGGTATCGGCAATGCTAGTCTTTGTCATCAATAAGTTAATCATCCGCCCTCTCGGCGGGGAGCCCGATGTTGCAGTGGATATCGCCAGACGCGTCGCAGAAGGTGATTTAACTACGCATGTTGAATTGCAAGCCGGTGATCAAAGCAGCATGTTGTATGCGCTGCATATGATGCAGGTGCAATTGCGTGGCATCGTTGGTGCGATTCGCGAAAGTAGTGAATTTGTATCGGGTGCTTCAAGTGAAATTGCAAAGGGCAATCTGGATCTGTCGCAGCGCACCGAAAATCAGGCATCCTCGCTGGCACAAACAGCCAACAGTGTCGAACAGATGAACGACACCGTGAAAAAGAATGCTGATAATGCCGAGCAGGCGCGCCAACTGGCGGTTTCTGCTTCCCACACGGCACATCGCGGCAGTGCCGAAGTTGAAAAAGTGGTGGCGACCATGCAAGATATTTCGGTTGAATCACGCAAAATGTCCGACATCATCGCGACCATAGAAGGAATTGCTTTCCAAACCAATATTCTGGCCTTGAATGCCGCGGTAGAAGCTGCGCGGGCTGGCGAGCAAGGTCGTGGCTTCGCTGTGGTGGCTAGCGAAGTGCGCAATCTGGCGCAACGTAGTGCCATTGCCTCCAAAGAAATCAAATCATTAATTGAAAATTCTTTGCACAAGGTGAATGAAGGTACGGTAGTGGTCGATGCCGCTGGTGCCACGATGAAAGATATTTTGTCTGCGGTTGAAGGTCTGTCGACCATCCTCGACGAAATTTCAACCGCCTCGTCGGCGCAGAGCCAGGGTATTGCACACATTAACGGTGAAATCAGCCTGATGGATGAATCGACTCAGCAAAATGCGGCTCTGGTAGAAGAATCCGCCGCTGCAGCCGACTCATTGAAAGATGAAGCACAAAAACTGTGGCAGTCGCTGACAATTTTCAATATTGGCAATAATGCCCATTCAACTAACTCATCGGCTGTGGCAAAACGCATACATCGTGCCCCCTGAAGTAGTGCTTTGCAATGACCCGTTTAGAACAGCTTGAAGTTATCCAAACTGCTCTAAACTCAAGGATTATCGAACTTGCGCGCAGTTAAGGTGAGAAAAAGCTCCCCCGTTCTCACCTTTTTGGAGAATCAAATTGGCACACTTTTTGCTGCATCGCAGCATATGTCTTTCTATATGAGTTTTTCATCGTGGTAAGCTAGCCGCCGAATTGATGCAATTCGAAACATTTTGTATTCAATATTGAAAATTAATTTGCCACAAAAGTATTTAAAAAGTATTTATTAACTAAAAACCAAAAAACGGAGAGCAGTTTGAACAAAATTCAACCATCCGGGGCGCACACCATCCTCGGGCACCCTGACAGCTTATTTGTCCTGTTTTTCACAGAAATGTGGGAACGTTTTTCTTACTATGGCATGCGTGCCTTGCTGGTATTGTTTCTGGTCACGGAAACGACCAAAGGCGGTTGGAGCTGGAGCCGTGCTGAAGCAATGTCACTTTATAGCTGGTACACCGGTCTGGTATATCTGACACCTATCCTCGGTGGCTATATTGCTGATCGTTTCCTTGGCAGTCGCCGTTCTGTGGTGCTTGGTGGTTTCATTATTGCCGCCGGACACGCGTCACTCTTATTTGATACACCAACGATGTTTTACATAGGTTTATCACTGGTAGTTGCCGGTACAGGACTGTTTAAACCGAACATCTCCGCCATCGTTGGTCAGTTGTATAACAAAGATAACGAACACGCACGTGATTCCGGCTATACCCTGTTTTACATGGGTGTGAATTCTGGCGCGTTCTTCGGTATTTTGTTGTGCGGCTATATCGGTGAAAAAATTTCCTGGTCGTATGGCTTTGCGCTCGCTGGTGGCTTTATGCTGTTGGGTGCTATTCAGTTCTTCCTCGGCCAGGGTATTTTCGGCGATATCGGTTTATCTAAGTCGCAACAGAAAACAGAAGTTGTCGCAGAAGTAGAACCTGAACCGCATATTGTTAAAGACCGATTGAAAGCGATTTTCGTTTTCTCTTTCTTTACGATTTTCTTTTGGTTCGCGTTTGAACAAGCGGGTGGTTCTATGACCATTTTTGCTGCCGATTACACAGACCGCACACTGGTTGGTACCAGCGGCATGTTGTTTAAAGTCGTTAACAGTCTGATGACGGTGATACCAACGGCGATTCTGAGCTGGTTGTTGCTGAAATTGTTTGCTGGCACGGCAAAACGCTATCTGGTATCGAATCTCCTGTTGATCACCTGTATCGGTATCATCTGGGCGTTGGTGATCTGGATGCTGGGTCGTGAATTCGGGATGTCACAATCAGACGTACCCGCAACCTGGTTTGGTGTACTGAACTCCTTCTTCCTGGTCATTCTGGCACCGATGTTCTCTAAGATGTGGGATAAATATTGGTCGCCAAGCGGTCCAATCAAATTCGGTACTGGTCTGGTTTTGTTGGGTCTGGGTTTTGCCGCTTTGTCTTACGGCGCAGCAGGTATCCCTGCTGGTGCAAAAACAGCTTCTGTCAGCATGGTCTATCTGATCGCCGCTTACTTCTTCCATACGATGGGTGAGCTCTGTCTGTCACCAGTTGGCTTGTCGTATATCAGTAAATTGGCACCACAACGCCTGTTGGGTCTGATGTTTGGTGTCTGGTTCCTGAATACATCAATCGCGAATAAGCTTGCAGGTATGAGCGGTAGCTACATCGATAAAATCTCGGAAACGTATTCTCTGTCGACTTTCTTCCTGATCTTCACCATTGTTCCGATTGCTGCTGGTATCGTGATGATGCTGTTGAACAAGTGGATGGCGAAGAAAATGCACGGTATTCACTAACATCGGTACCGCTTGCTTTAAAGAATAAAAAATCCCCGCTTGCCAAAACAAGCGGGGATTTTTTTATGGCGATATCAGCATCGATACCGCATCGAGTCCAACATATTACGGACGTTCAATTGCCAGTGCGACACCCATGCCGCCGCCAATACACAGGCTAGCCAGGCCTTTTTTGGCGTCACGACGAATCATTTCATGGATCAGGCTGACCAAAATACGGCAACCAGATGCACCGATAGGATGACCAATCGCAATCGCGCCGCCGTTAACGTTGATCTTGCTGGTATCCCAGCCCATTTCTTTATTCACACCGATGGCTTGTGCGGCGAACGCTTCGTTGATTTCCATCAGATCCAGATCTGCATGCGTCCAGCCGGCTTTTTTCAAGCACAATTGTGCTGCCGGAACCGGGCCCATGCCCATGATCGTTGGATCAATGCCAGCAGATGAATAAGCTTTGATGCGCGCTAACACTGGCAAACCCAGCTCTTCTGCTTTCTTGGCAGACATCATGATCACTGCTGCCGCACCATCATTGAGACCGGAGGCATTACCGGCTGTCACTGTGCCGTTTTTGTCGAACGCTGGACGCAATGCTGACAGAGATTCGAGCGTGGCACCATGTTTAATGAACTCATCGGTATCAAAAACCACCGTGCCTTTTTTGCTGACGATTTCTACCGGAATGATTTCATCTTTGAATTTGCCGGCTTTTTGTGCTGCTTCTGCCTTGTTTTGGGACGCCAAAGCAAACAAGTCTTGCTCTTCACGAGACACGCTATATTTCTTTGCAACGTTCTCAGCAGTTATACCCATGTGGTACTGGTTGTACACGTCCCACAGACCATCAACGATCATGGTATCGACCAGTTTGGTATCGCCCATGCGGAAGCCATCGCGGGAGTTGTTCAATACGTGTGGCGAAGCACTCATATTTTCCTGACCACCAGCAATAATCACGTCTGCATCGCCCACTTTAATTGCCTGGGCTGCCAGATGCGTCGCTTTCAGGCCGCTACCACAGACTTTATTGATCGTCATTGCTGGGACGGTGTCTGGCAAACCGGCTTTGATGACTGCCTGACGTGCGGCATTTTGACCAACACCCGCGGTTAAGACTTGTCCAAGCAATACTTCATTTACCTGATCACCATTGAGACCAATCTTAGCCAACAAGCCCTTGATCACAATCGCACCTAATTCTGATGCCGGGATTTTTGCCAGGGAGCCACCAAATTTACCAACGGCAGTACGACCAGCAGCAACGATTACAACGTCTTGCATATGAATTCTCCAGTTTTCCAAAAAAATGAAATGCTTAGCAATAATTGAAACATTCACGCTTTACAACAAGCTGACAGATTACACCAGCAACGGCAATAACGGCGGCCTGAACTAAATTTCAGACAAAAAAAAACCCCCGTGGGAGTCGGGGGCTTTTAGCTTTTTCACTAAACACGAAAATTAATAAAAAAATTCGCGCTTAATTTTTAATTACTTCTTTTTAGCAGTTGCTTTTTCAGCAGCTTGTGTGAATTGCTGAGTTGCTTTGCTGAGGTTTTCTTCCAAAGTCTGAACAGCTTGTTTCGTTGTTTTAGACAGTTGTTCGTAACCTGCGTTGATGTTACCAACAACAGATTTCAAAGCAACAACAGCTTGTTCGGAACCAGCTGGTGCATTTTTAGTCACTTCGTCGATCAGACCGATGACTTTAGTGTTAGTTTCAGCGATGTGCGCTTCAACTGCTTTCGTGAATTCTTGCTGAGTCGCTGTTGTGATGCTTGCCAGATGACGGCCATATGCCAATGCTTTTTCTGCGCTTGGCTGAGCTTGTGCTGCTGTCAAAGAGAAGAATTCTTGTGGATCTTTAGCTGCCAACAATTGCTTAGCAGTTGCAGTACCTTCTTCGAAAGATGCTTTAGCTGCATTGACGTTCAGAGCAAACAACTGCTCCAGACCTTCAAATGCTTTTTTGTTCAATGCTGTCAAAGAAGCAAATTGTGCTTCCAGGTTAGTTTTAGTAGCAGCGATAAATTGTTCTGGTGATGTAGTCATGACATTCTCCGGTAGTGAGGATTAAGTAATCGGCAGCGCCTACCACGAATTTGTTTATGGTGCACCGCAACAACCCTGATTCTACACGTCGGATTTTAAACGTCAAGCACTTTTTGTGCATCGCACCAAAATGAGCTAAATGATATTATTTGGCATAACAGCAATATTCAATATCCATGCGGGTTTCCAGCTTTTTTTAGATAACTTATCAAGTCAACCGCAAACTCGAGGGCTGATGTTTTTCTGCCTCAAACTTGAGCAGGCTTTGCTTATTTTTTAGGCCACCGGCATACCCGGTCAGCGCACCGCTAGAGGCAATCACGCGATGGCAAGGAATAATAATTGATATGGGATTGCGCCCATTAGCCGCGCCTACCGCTCTCACGGCTTGTGGATTTTCTATCTGTCTTGCGAGGTCGCCATAACTTAATGTGGCACCAAAAGGTATAGTTTGTAAGGCACGCCACACCTGCTGTTGAAACGAAGTTCCCGCTGAGAAATCTAAAGGCAAATCAAATTGCTCGCGAGTGCCGGCAAAAAACTCTCCCAATTGCTGTTTAGCAAGATTTAATGTATCCATGTTGTCTGCGCGTTGCCATCCGTCCATACCTTTGAAATGGCGGTGGTCTTCAAAATACACACCAGCCAATCCTCGCTCAGTCGCCGCCAGAGTTAAGCGACCTAAGGGACTATCGAATTCAGTAAATTTCATTTTATGACTCCTAAGACCTATTTTAATGATTGCCATAGCAAAAGAGCAGCATAGGCACGCCATGGCGACCACAAGGCGGAACGCTCTAATAGTTGTTTCTCACTCCAGCGAATTTCAGCAGGTTCGCTTGCTTGGGCGGCCGCCTTTTGCAAACCCAAGTCGCCAGCTGGAAAGGCATCTGAAAACCTGAGCGCCCGCATTGCAATGTATTGGGCAGTCCATTCACCAACGCCGCGTATTTGCTTCATTTGCGTGATAGCTTGTTCCAGACTACGATCAGCGGCGTTTTCAAAACCGCCATCGAGGGCAAATTGCGCGACATTCTGCAAAGTAGCAGCACGTGCGCCTGGAATGCCAATACTCGCTAATTGGTCGATCGATAACTGCGTTAACAACAGTGGTGTTGGAAAATGATGTGTCACTGCTGCAAAGGGCGTTGTCACTGCGACGCCAAAGCGCTGCACTAAACGTCCCGCAACCGTGGTCGCACCAGCAACACTGACCTGTTGTCCGAGTACGGCACGGATCGCCAGTTCAAAGCTATCGAAGGCTCCGGGTACACGCAAACCAGGCGTTTTCTGAATCTGACTGACCAACATAGGATCTTCTTGCAAATGGCTGTGGATCGTTTGCGGATGGGCTTCCAGATCAAATTGTTGACGAATTTTTGCCAATAAAGGCATCAATACTGGCGTTAATTCCGGTGCAACTTGCAAGCAAATCTGGTTTTTTTCTGGCAAATGACTGACCTTCAACCAACCCGACTTTCCGTCCATTGAAACACTACGCACATAAGCCATACCCGATTTTTCTGCGATTATCGCTTCCAACCCCGGCATGGCACGACCACGTAAATAGTGCATCAAGGCGTCCCATTCATACGGAGGTCGATATGCAAGACGCAGCGTCAGGCTTTCATCTGCGGAAGGTGTGGCACGCCGGACTTCACCTGGCGTCATGTGATAACGCTCAGAAAACAAAGCATTAAAGCGACGCACACTACCGAACCCAGCGGCAAAGGCAATATCAGCCATACTTAATGCCGTTTCTTGCAATAATTTTTTGGCAAACAGCAAACGCTGGGTTTGTGCCATTTCTACCGGGCTGACGCCAAATTCTTGCAGCAATACACGGCGCATTTGCCGCGAAGATAGACCGACCTGTTGTGCCAGCGTTTCGATGCTGGATTCATTGAGCGCTCCATTCGCGATTTTTCTCCAGATCGCATGGGCGAGATTTTGCTGTATCGCGTATGGTGCAAGTTCTGGCCGACAGCGCAAACATGGCCGGAAACCCGCGGCCTCGGCAGCTGCTGCCGTCGTAAAAAATATACATGATGTTTCTCGCGGCGTTTTCACGCCACAAATCGGACGGCAATAAATTCCTGTGGTTTTGACACCGGTAAAGAACACACCGTCAAAACGATTATCGCGCGCCGCCAGAGCACGATAATAGTGCTGCTGATGTTGTGCAGGTGTCGGGACATGTTTATCAGGGCTCATATTGAATTGGAAATTTGTTAAATACGCAGGTAGCAAGTTGGCCGCGAATCACTCGTAACCATCGTCAGTGAAATCAAGCTGCGCCAGACCTCTTTATACGCGGCCTCTCAGTTTTGATCTAGCCATTTTCGGACAAACAACTCTGTGTATGAACTCGCAATTCTTCTTCCTGCGCCACAAAATTATTGATTGAATTTTTTTAGTTTCGACTAGTCTGATACTATTCAATTTCTCTTTTTTTAATATATTAATTCACATGACCAAACCTCTGCTCATGCTGCTATGTTCTGCACTGGCAATTCAATCCGGTGTTGCAGCAGAAACTTCCGCGCCATCCACGCAAGCTAGCCCCGTCAAAAAAGCGCCACGTGCCAAAGCGCAAGCTACCAACCCTTTACTGGTAAAAAGCACGCTGCCATTTGAATATCCTGTCTTCGATAAAATTCATAATGAAGACTATGCACCCGCATTTGCGCAGGCAATGCGCGAGGAAGATGCCGAGATCAAAGCAATTGCTAATAACCCGGCGAAACCAAGTTTTGAAAATACCATCGTTGCCCTCGAGCGTTCAGGACAAAACTTTACGCGGGTTTCCAAAATTTTCGAAAATCAGACCGAGGCCAATACCAATCCGGCGCTGGAAGCCTTATCTGGTGATCTGGCACCGAAGTTATCTGCTCATCAAGATGCGATTGTGTTGAATGAAAAATTGTTTCAGCGGATCCAAACCTTAATCAATCAAAAAGCGAGCTTACATCTGGATGCTGAATCCGAACGTTTGTTGGATCGCTATTACGCCGATTATGTGCGCTCAGGTGTGAAGTTATCCCAGACCGACAAAGAAAAACTGAAATCCTTGAATGCCCAACTGGCCACAATGGAAAATAAGTTTAACCAGAACGTGTTAAAAGAAATGAATGCCTCTGCGTTAGTCGTCGATACGAAAGCTGAGTTAGCAGGTCTATCCACGGCTGAAATCGATACTGCTGCTGCAGCCGCCAAGGACAAAGGTCTGGATGGCAAATATCTCATTCCGCTGATGAACACGACTGGCCAACCATTGTTGGCAACATTGGAAAACCGTGGTACCCGTCAGCGTTTATATGAAGCATCGATCAACCGAGGCAGCCATGGCGGTGATGCAGATAATCGTGAAATCACGCTGACACTGGCCCGCCTGCGCGCCGAACGTGCACAGTTATTGGGTTATCCTAACTTTGCTGCATATAGCCTGGAAAACGAAACCGCCAAGACGCCTGCGGCAGTCAATAAAATGCTGAGCGGGTTAGCCCCTGCAGCCGTTGCGAATGCAAAAAAAGAAGCTGCTGAATTACAAAAAATGATTGACGACGAGCATGGTGGATTCCAGCTCGCAGCGTGGGACTGGGCGTTTTATAGCGAACGTCTGCATCAACAAAAATTTGCGTATGATGACAGTCAGTTACGGCCGTATTTTGAATTGAATAACGTATTGCAAAATGGCGTTTTTTACGCAGCAAATAAACTCTACGGAATTACATTTAAAGAACGCAAAGATTTACCGGTATATCACCCAACCGTGCGCGTATTTGAAGTATTTGACGCCGATGGCAAATCGTTCGCTATTTTTATTTCCGACATGTATGCACGCAGCAATAAGCGTGGTGGGGCATGGATGAATAACTATGTGGATCAGTCTGCTTTGTTCGGTTCCAAACCAGTAATTGCAAATCACCTTAACATTCCACAACCACCTGCTGGTGAACCAACCTTGTTGACACCAGATGAAGTTAAAACCGCATTCCATGAATTTGGTCATGCGCTGCATGGTATGTTCTCGCAAGTACGCTATCCGCGCTTCTCCGGTACGAATGTGCCACGTGACTTCGTGGAATATCCGTCCCAAGTCAATGAGATGTGGGCAGTCTGGCCAGAAGTATTGAAAAACTATGCCAAACACTATCAGACTGGTCAGGCAATTCCACAAGACCTGGTCGACAAAATCATCGCCAGCGGGAAGTTTAACCAAGGCTTTACGACCACGGAATATATTGCAGCAAGCTTGCTGGATCAACGCTGGCATCAATTGTCGGCAAAGGATATTCCGACCGATACCATGGCATTTGAAGCACTTGCTTTGAGAGAAGCTGGGGTTGATTTTGCGCCGGTACCACCACGTTACCGCACGCCATATTTCTCGCACAGTTTTGGCGGTGGATATTCTGCTGGATACTATGCCTATTTGTGGAGCGAGGTACTGGATGCCGACACGGTAGAATGGTTTAAAGAAAACGGTGGCCTCAGTCGCAAAAACGGTGACTGGTTCCGTCAGCAATTATTGTCACGCGGCGGTAGTATCGATCCTATGCAATCGTTCCGTAATTTCCGTGGTCGGGATGCAAAAATCGAACCTTTGTTGATTCGTCGTGGTTTGAATTAAGTTGATATTCTGACGCTTGATTGTTAAAAAAGGGAGGTGCAAAAATGCACCTCCCTTTTTAATAGGGTTAACCAGCATCTAGAGATGGTGCAACCCGCGCTATCAGATAGCCACAAAAAAACAAAACGCCCGATGAAATTCATCAGGCGTTCTTGCAACTCTGTTGACGCACAAGCTCTGTCAGGCTCGCTCGTCTGAGCAAAGCAAATAGTTATTCAAGCTTCCAGACAAAATCAACTTTTGCCCAAGTTTGTTCAGGCTTGCCATCCTTGGTACCTGGTTTAAATTTGCACTGTGCCAACGCGGTCAGTGCAGCTTTATCCAGGCTCTTAGAACCGCTGGATTTCTCTACTTTAGAATCAACCACTTTACCGTCTGTACCAACCAGAAAACCCATGCCAACTGTACCGGTTTCTTCATTCATCAAAGCTGCTTTAGGATACTTTGGTGGATCGCAAGACTTATTGTCCATGACTGGTGCAGTTTCTGCTGCCACTGCGGAAGAAGCTGCAGCGAGTAGCAACGATGCAATCAATGTAGAGAGCGATGATTTCATAATGATATTTCTTTTCGTTTCGGATAAATATAAAAAGTACTTATTTTGATGCATAGGACTGACATTGTATGGTTCTGGCAAGTAGTGAAACTAAACCTGCGCCAGACCAGCTATATTAGTCCTTAGGAATTAAAACTCTTCCCAACCGTCATCCGCAGCTGCTGATTTCGCATTTGATGAACTCGACGCGCTTGATGTCTTAGTTGCTGGACGAGATGCAGGCAAGGACTTCATCGGTGCGCGTGCTTTCGGTTTATTGACTTTCAAAGCTGGCTCTACACGTTTTGACGCTGGTGCAGGTGCTGGACGATGCGTCAGTAAAGAGTCATTGCCACTCAATTTAAAGACGCTCACGACCTTTGCTAACTCAGCAGCCTGATCTTGCAAACTTTGCGCCGCCGCCGCTGCCTCTTCAACCAAAGCCGCATTTTGTTGGGTCACGCCATCCATTTCAATAATGGCGTGATTGACCTCTTCAATACCTACGCTTTGTTCCTGACTTGCTGCGGTAATCTCAGCGATGATGTCGGTCACGTGTTTCACGCTGCTGACCACCTGATCAATCGTCACACCCGCTTGTCCCACCAGTTTAGTACCTACTTCGACTTTTTCAACCGAGGTATCAATCAAGGTTTTAATTTCTTTTGCCGCCGCAGCACTACGCTGAGCGAGGTTACGCACTTCGGCGGCAACCACCGCAAAACCACGGCCTTGTTCACCAGCACGTGCCGCTTCCACAGCGGCATTCAAGGCCAGGATATTGGTTTGGAACGCGATACCATCAATCACGCTAATGATATCGACAATCTTCTTGGATGATTCATTAATCGAACCCATGGTGTCCACTACCTGCGCAACCACCACACCACCCTGACGCGCAACTTCTGAAGCAGAAGCAGCGAGTTGATTCGCTTCTCTTGCATTGTCAGCATTTTGTTTAACGGTGGTCGTCAATTCGCGCATAGAAGACGTTGTCTTTTCCAGCGAACTAGCTTGTTGCTCAGTGCGGGAGGACAAGTCCAGATTACCCATCGCAATTTCGCTCGATGCAGTTGCAATCGTGTCTGTACCTGAACGGACTTGCGCCACAATATTAACAAGGCTGTCGCGCATGTTTTTCATTTCGAAAATCAGGCTATTCTGATCACCCGCAGCAACATCGATCGGGGCTGTCAGTTCACCAGCAGCAATCTGACCAGCAATTTGAGCAGCATAACCTGGCTCGCCACCTAATTGCTTGAGCAAACTACGGCTGATGTACAGCGCCGCCACCACACCGCCAGCAAGCGCAATCAACCCCAAAATCAACATCAGGCTGGTCGCTGCCTTGAATGCTGAGCTGGCTTCAGCGACAACCTGACCGTTGACTTTATCTTCCAAAGTTACCAATTCATCCAAGGTATCTAACCAGCTTTGTTGTACCGGGCGCACTTTTTTAATCAAAGCGATAGTCGCCATTTCCTGATTATTCGCCAGACCTAATTCTTGTGCTTTTGCTGGCAAACCTGACGCCGCGTTTTCACGCTCGGTCAATTTGCTGATCAAGTCTTTCATTTCCTGACTTGGTACGCCGTCAGTTTCTGATAATTTCAAGAACTTTTCTTTGGCTTCAGAATATTTTTTGGATTGATCGGCAATTTTGGCCAGATCTTTTTCCATGTCTGCAGCTTCATTGAGGAGTGTCAGATTGCGTAAAGAGACCATGCGATCATACACAATGGCACGCATATCCAGCGCCAGACGAGTTTGTACATTACTGACATTGACGATGTTTTCCAAACGGCCTTGAATCTGCGCCATTCTGGAAACACCGACAATCGTGACGGCAATGAGGAGTGCCAATACCAGAGCAAAACCTAGCCCCAGACGCTTACTAACGGTCATATTTGAGAAATTCATTGCGTAACTAGTCTGAAAAAATGGTTAAAACTAACAAAATCCCGGTTTTGCTTAGAATATCGGGGCAATATCAGCTGCTTAGGTAACGCTGACTACCTCTTATCTTACTTCGACTAAATGCGCTTCGGAAATAAGATGTAAATAAATTTTCGAGATATAAGTCAGAAATATACTTGAATTTTACTTCGTGGAAATGTCTTTTTTAAGTAGTTTCCACAACTCGAACCTGAGTACTGGTATTGCCAATAAAACTTATTATCAATTTAGCTCAATTTATTTAGAGACACGCTTTACACGCAACTTAATTATGAATCGCAATTTGAAACATGGCCTGAATTTTCTTTGTCAATTTTTGTCAATTTCGACTAAATAACTTCGAAAATCAAAAACCGTTTGCGCCTTGATAAGCAGCATCACTGATTAGATATAAGCTTACTTTAGCGAAATGCTAATCTTAAGGATAAACACGATGTCATTCCTGTCAACGTGTAATTTCACAACACTTCCATTCGGGGTTTCCATGTCCGGCAAGATTCGTTATTTCTTTCAAAAGCAAATTCATCAAGTCGACAATATTCCGGCGACCAGAACTTTGCTCCAACATTTACGCGAAGACTTGCATTGCACTGGCACCAAAGAAGGCTGCGCTGAAGGTGATTGCGGCGCGTGTACGGTGGTCGTTGGCGAAGTTAATAATGGCCAATTGACAATGAAATCTGTCAACGCCTGTTTGCAACTGATGCCAACACTTGATGGCAAAGCGATTTTTACTGTTGAAGACTTACAAACTGGCGAAGACTTGCACCCTGTTCAACAAGCGATGGTCGAATGCCACGGATCACAATGTGGCTTCTGTACTCCGGGATTTGTGATGTCCTTGTGGGATCTGTACCTTGATCGTGAACCACCCTGCGCACCATTGCAACGTAAGCAGATTGATATTGCCCTGTCCGGCAATCTGTGCCGCTGTACCGGCTATCGTCCGATTATTGACGCAGCACATAAGATGGAACAATTGCCACGCCAGCATTTCGATAAACAAGCCGTGCTGCAGATATTAAACACCCTCGAGCAGACCGACACCCTTGACTACGTTCACGCTGGTCAACATTTCTTTGCCCCACGCAAGCTGAGCGACTTAATTGCGTTGCGCAAGACCTATCCACAAGCATGCCTGTTGGCAGGTGGTACGGACATTGGTATCTGGGTGACCAAGCAATTCCGCGATTTAGGTCATATTATTTATCTTGGTAAAGTCGTAGAATTACAACAGATCAGCGAAGAAAATGACACTTTAAAAATTGGTGCTGCGGTCAGCCTTGATGATGCATATCGCCATATTTGCCAGCACTATCCGCAAGAATTAAATGATCTATGGCAGCGCTTTGCCTCATTGCCGATACGTCACGCAGGTACGCTGGGCGGCAATGTAGCCAACGGTTCACCGATTGGTGATTCTATGCCATGGCTGATTGCCTTAGGCAGCCGTGTCGTTTTACATGGTGGTGCTGGTGAACGAGAACTGGCCTTAGAAGATTTTTATCTCGCGTATCAAAAGAAAGATCTGCAAGCAGATGAAATCGTCTCTGCGGTACGTATTCCCTTACCGCGCGCGAATCTGATTTTCCGCACTTATAAATTAGCGAAGCGTTTTGATCAGGATATTTCAGCAGTCTGTGCTGCTTTTTCGGCAGACCTGGTAGGTGACCGTTTAAGCAATGTGCGTATTGCTTTTGGCGGTATGGCTGCGACGCCAAAACGCGCACAGAAAGCCGAAATGGTCCTCAATCAACAGACATGGAATGAAGCCAGTCTGAATGTCGCCATGAGTGCCCTGGCGGAAGATTACGCACCTTTGTCAGATATGCGTGCGTCCGCCGGTTACCGTTTGCAAACTGCACAGAATTTATTGCGTCGTTTCTGGCTGGAAACCCGCCCGGATTCGCCGCTTACCACGCAAAGTGTGAATGCCTTTGCGAGTGCGAATATGAATGCGACGGAGGCAAAATGAAAGATCTGGCACAAACAAATACATCAGCACCTTGGGCCGAAGTCGGTAAACCACATCCGCATGAATCTGCGGTGTTACACGTTTGCGGCACTGCTAACTACACCGATGATTTACCGGAGTTGCAAGGCACGTTGCATGCCGCGCTCGGCTTATCCACGCAGGCACATGCAAAAATTAACAACATCAATCTGGATGCGGTTCGCGCGGCCAATGGCGTCGTCGCCGTCTATACAGCAAAGGACTTTCCGGGCACCAATGAATGCGGTCCAATTATCAAAGATGATCCGATTCTTGCCGATGGCAAAGTCGAATATGTCGGTCAACCAGTGTTTGTCGTTGTCGCCCACAGCCACGATCATGCACGCCGCGCAGCGCGCCTTGGAAAAATTGACTACGAAACTTTGACACCCATACTACATCCGCGAGCCGCACGCGACGCCGAATCCTATGTCCTGCCACCAATGTCTTTATCACGCGGGGATGCGCAGCAAGCGCTGGAAAAAGCACCGAATCGTATTCAGGGTAGCTGGCAAGTGGGTGGGCAGGAACAGTTTTACCTCGAAGGCCAAATCGCGTATGCGATTCCAAAAGAAGCAAACGGAATGGCGGTCATGTGTTCGACTCAACATCCAAGTGAAATGCAGCACATTGTCGCGCATGCGTTGGCTATACCGTCGCATAGCGTGCAGGTCGAATGTCGGCGCATGGGTGGTGGTTTTGGCGGTAAAGAATCCCAATCAGGTTTGTGGGCAGCGGCAGCAGCCTTGTGTGCTTTCCATTTAAAGCGCCCGATTAAGTTACGTGCAGATCGCGACGATGACATGATGGTTACCGGTAAGCGTCATGAATTTCACTACGATTATGACGTTGCTTACGATGAGCAAGGCTTAATCCTCGGTGCGAGATTTGAGCTTGTGTCGCGCGCTGGTTTTTCGGCAGACTTATCGGGGCCGGTAGCAACCCGTGCTGTCTGCCACGTCGATAACACTTACTACCTGTCAGATGTCGATATTCGCGCGATGTGCGGCAAAACCAATACCCAATCGAATACCGCGTTCCGCGGCTTTGGCGGACCACAAGGAGCGATCCTGATTGAATATGTCATCGATGAGATCGCGCGCTTATTGGGTAAAGATGCGCTCGATGTGCGCAAGCTAAATTTCTATGGTCGCAATGATGCCGAAGGTAGAAACGTCACGCATTACGGCCAGAAAGTTGCTGACAATGTCATCCATGAATTAGTGGCTGAGATTGAAGCGAGTAGCAGCTATCGTGCGCGTCGACTTGCCATCAACGAATTTAATGCGCAAAGCCCCATTCTAAAAAAAGGGCTGGCGCTGACACCCCATAAATTTGGCATCGCGTTTAACGTCACACACTTGAATCAAGCGGGTGCGTTAGTTCATGTATACCTCGATGGATCAGTACTGGTCAATCATGGTGGCACCGAAATGGGACAAGGCTTGAACACCAAGGTAGCGCAAGTTGTGGCCCATGAGCTTGGCGTACCACTCTCTCAGGTTCGCGTGAGCGCAACCGATACGACAAAGATTGCCAATACTTCTGCCACGGCGGCGTCAACGGGTGCTGATCTCAACGGTAAAGCGGCGCAGGATGCGGCACGCCAAATACGCGAACGCCTGTCTGAATTTGCGGTAAAAACTTACGGTGGCAATGTTGCTGACGTGCGATTTTCTGATGGACAGATTTACTGTAATGGCTCCGGCATTGCGTTTGAAGAGGTCGTCAATAAAGCTTATTTTGCCCGCGTACAATTGTGGTCCGATGGCTTTTACGCCACACCGCATTTGCAATGGGATAGTAAGACCATGACTGGCAGCCCGTTTTCTTATTACGCTTATGGTGCGGCGGTGTCTGAAGTGATTGTCGATACCTTGACTGGCGAATGGAAATTACTGCGCGCCGATGCTTTGTATGATGCTGGCAATTCCCTGAATCCTGCGATTGATGTTGGCCAGGTAGAAGGCGCGTTTATTCAAGGCATGGGTTGGTTGACGACGGAAGAATTAGTCTGGAATGCCAACGGCAAATTGACCACGCATGCGCCGTCAACGTATAAAATTCCGGCGATTTCTGATTGTCCGGAAGACTTCCGCGTACGTTTATTTAAAAACACCAATGTCGCTGACAGCATCCATCGTTCAAAAGCCGTTGGTGAACCGCCGTTGCTGTTACCATTCTCAGTCTTCTTTGCCATTCGCGATGCGATCGCCAGCGTTGCTGACGGTAAAATCAATCCACCGCTGACTGCACCTGCTACCAGCGAAGCCATTTTGCGTGCTGTGACGGCAGTACAAACTTTGTAATCTCAGTAAATCCATGACTATCACTCTTGCCTTGCGCGCCAGCCTTTTACATTACACCGACGATCCGGCATTGACGGAGGACGGTATCCATTGGCATGCCGATGGTTTGCTGTTATTGGAGGGAGAAAAAATTGTCGCAGCTGGAGACTATGCTGCTTTAAAACATCTGGTTCCTGATGCGCTGACGGTGCAACATTACCCAGGCAAAATCATCGTGCCGGGTTTTATCGATACGCATATTCATTATCCACAAACGGACATGATCGCGTCGCCAGCACCGGGTTTATTGCCCTGGCTGGAACAATATACGTTTCCGACAGAAAGACAATTCCAAAATCCAGCGCACGCGAATGATGTCGCTTCGTTTTTTTTGGATGAATTGCTACGCTGTGGTACCACCACGGCAATGGTGTATTGCACGGTACATCCAGAGTCCGTCGATGCTTTTTTTACGCAAAGTGAACAACGTAATCTGCGTATGGTCGCTGGCAAGGTCATGATGGACAGACATTGTCCGGAATTCTTACAGGACACCGCAGAAAGCAGCGCGCGCGATAGCGAAGTATTGATACAACGATGGCATAACCAAGGTCGCCAGTTATATGCGATTACGCCACGCTTTGCACCGACCTCAACGCCCGAACAATTGCATCTGGCTGGAGAATTGGCAAAGCAATATCCTGACACCTTTATTCAGACGCACGTCGCTGAAAACAAAGATGAATGTGCATGGGCCAGATCACTGTTCCCCAATGCCCGCAGCTACCTGGATATCTACGACCAGGTCGGTCTGATGCGTCCACGCGCGATGTATGCGCATTGCATCTGGCTCGATGATGAAGACAGACGACGCATGGCGGAAACGCAATCCGCAGTCGCATTGTGCCCGACATCGAACTTATTTTTAGGTAGCGGCTTGTTTGATTTTGATAAAGCCGAAGCCGCGAAAGTGCCTTTATCAATTGCCACTGACGTCGGTGGCGGAACATCGTTCTCGATGCTACAAACGATGAATGAAACCTACAAGGTTGCCCGCATGGGTGGACGCTATCTGCCTGCTTCTCGTATGTTTTACACCGCAACCTTGGGTGCCGCACGTGCCATGCAATTACACAACACCATAGGTAGTTTTCAGTCCGGAAACGAAGCCGATTTTATTATCGTCGATCCCAAAGCCACGCCATTACTTGCACGGCGCAGTGCGCATATCAATTCTTTGGAAGAGCAGTTATTTGTTCTCGCAATGCTGGGAGATGACCGCTGTATCGAGGCGACTTATGCGGCGGGTAAGTTGGTACACAATAAGATATAAGCACCCCTAGCGTTGACTGAACTGACCCCATTTAGTTGTTTTATATAAATCGCCAAGTCCTTACTGCACTCTTTCTGCCACAATAAAAGGACAGATATTTTGTCCATAATTTCAATGTAAAAAAGCCCGCTTTGAAACAAAGCGGGCTTTTTTTGATACTGAAGACCTGCATCAGGATGCAGGTCTTTCAAGCTACTATCTCGTAATACTAAGTTTAATTATTTAAACTTATAAGATGCAGCAACGTAGAAGAATCTGCCATTTGGATCATATTGGTAGATATCGTATCCGCTTTGGAACTGATTGCTCGCAGGAATAAACGTATCTGGATGTCTATCAAACATATTTTTCAAACCTGCAGACAAAGTTGCATTTTTGATGCCTTTGTACGCCACGTTTAAATCAAACGTTTGGAATGGGCTGATGTAGTTTGGTTGTTTGAGCAAATTATTTGGTGTTCTGTAACCAGAAGAGAAGTTCTGAACAACAGTTGATTCCCAAACATCACGTGACCAAGTCACAGCCACTTGATGCTTCCAACGCAGAATTACACCGCCGTCTTTCGCACCGACTACTGGAGTAGCAACGTTTTTGATGTCATTAACCAATGTACCAACTTTGCCATACAACACACCACTAGGCGAAGTTTGGTCAAACTTGTTCATGTAGGTGCCGTTAAAATTAACGCCCAGACCACCGATGGCAAACTTATCCTTCCAGTTAGCAAACACATCCAAACCTTGTACGTCTGCTGTACCCGCGTTGGCAGTAACAACTTTCAACGCTGTAATGTTGTTGTTTCCATCAACAGTTACCAGACCTGCATAAGCTGCATCACCGCGACGGAAACCATCCACAACTTCCTGTTCAGATGGGGCAGAAATGTAGTTGTTAATTCTGATACGGAAGAAATCCGCACCCAGACTTAAGTTATTCGTTGGTTGCAACACTACACCGGCAGAAAACTGTTTGGATTTTTCTGGTTGCAGATTTGGATTACCACCAGTTGTTTCGTTACCAATCTGGATATTGGTTTGATTAGTACCACCTGGGCCATTGTCATTAAACTGACCAGACGAACCAACTGTTTGTGGATACCACAAATCGTTCAAAGTTGGTGCGCGGAAACCAGTACCGTAGGAAGTACGGAACAGGACGGCCTTAGTCGGTTGATAACGCAAGTTTGCCTTGTAATTCGTTGTGTTACCAACGTCATTGTAACGGTCAGTACGAGCGGACAAGTTACCATCGAGGTTTTTCAACAACGGAATATTTAACTCACCAAACAGGGAGTTGACAGTGCGGCTTTTATCCAATGGTACAACTGCACCACCCAAACCAGCGATATCACCTGCTTGATATGCAGCACTAGGATTGAAATTGATCGATTCTTTCGTGGACTGAACACCAGCAGCATACTGCCATGTAGATTCACCGACCTTCATCAAATCGCCAGTGATTTTCGCATCGAACGTATTGCTTTTCGATGTTTGTGTCAGATAATCACCACTAAAACTGGACGCTTTGATAGCGGAAGTCAATGCAGGATTCTGAACGCCACCTGCAGCCCATGGGTTCCAGTTGCTATTTGGGTCGTTGATCGCTTTTGCGTAACCAACTTGCGAAAAGTAGCCGGATGTCACGGAGCTTGTCAGTTTGGATTGGTTTGTTGCGTAAGCAACTTCGTAATCCTGATCTGCGATAGTGCCTTTAGCACCAATAATCATACGATATTGGTCTGCAGTATCAACACCAGAACGTGGGCCAAAATCTTTTACACGTGCAGTAATGGCTAGCGGTTGACCAATCAACGCACCTTGACCAATAGAAGTCAAATAAGGAGCAGCGATCGATTTGTAGGCTGGATTGCTTGGGTAAAGCAACAATGCTTTTTCAACGTTTTGTGCGTCAAATAAAGAGTCACCATCAAAGAAGTCACTACGTGCTGGGGATGCTTGGTATGTTTGTGTCACTTTGCTGCGTGAAAACAAACCTTCTGCAAACAACTCAACGTTGGAGTTAACTTTGTAATTCAGATTACCGGAAACACTCAGCAATTCGCGGTCAGGAGTCAAACCTACGTCTGGTCCGCTGTCATAAGCGCAAAAATCAGTACCGCCAGATGTCAGCTTCGACATGCCAATGGTGCCGCATTGGTTGCTCGCTGCCATTGGATTACCCACACCAATACTACCAGTTGATTGATCTGCACCGCCACCCAGAGTCCAACCGCCTTGAATATTACCCTGACCAGTTGCACCGGAGGAGTAAAACGGCTTACGTGTAGCAGAACTGGCGTAAGCACGATCCTTACCAAACAGTGCTTTTGCTTTTTCGTAAGAACCTGACACTACACCGCTAAAGCCGTTATCAAGGTCAAACCCGGCAACGATAGATGCACGTCCATTTTGACCGCCACCGCTATTTGTCGGGGAACCGATTTCGCTGCTGGCTTCAATACCGTCATATTTCTTCTTCAAAATGAAGTTGACAACACCCGCCATTGCATCACTACCATAGATGCCTGAAGCGCCGTCTTTCAACACTTCAACGCGCTCAATCGCAGCCAGAGGGATAACGTTAATATTTACGGCACCACCGCCATTGGCAAATGTCGCTAAACGGCGACCATTGACCAACACCAGAGTGCGGGCATCACCAATACCGCGCAAAGAGATAGATGAGAGACCACCGGTAGAATTACCTGCGCCAGCAGCATTAGTTGTACTACCTGCAGATGAAATAGCAGTAATGGTGGAAAGCAATTCTTGTGTACTTGTAACACCAAGACGATCGATTTCTGTCTTAGTCACTACCGTTACTGGCAATGCTGTTTCAGAATCAACACGTTTCAAGGACGAACCAGTAACTTCAACTCGTTGTACTGTTTGTGCTGCCTCTTGTGCCATTGCAGTTTGCGCAAATGCAGTAACTGCAACGCCACCTACGAACATCAGACGTACTGACTTCGCTATCATTTTTTCGACCATATCACTACTCCTCCTAAGTTTTTTGAGCTTACGTTTTTACGTAACCAGCTTTTTGTACTGAATATCAATCTTCAAATACAGAAATTTTTACAAACATTTCATCAGACACTTTTGAGTCAAATTTTTGGTTCACTGAGAATTGTGACCAAATTATGAAAAAATATTTATGCACTATAGGAACATTTTGAACAAATACATGTCAAGCGGGTCTTTTTTTTTTATTCAAAAAAACCACACTGATCTCGCCCGACAAGCACTTTTTTTTGTCACAAAATGGCGCGATTTTCTCTAAATTCATAGGGATCTGAAATTATTCTGGGGCACAATTTATACTTTTAGAGTTAGAAAAATTCTTTTCATTCCAAATAATCTTCATGATTACTCTCGCATCAAATAGATTTTGTTAATGATTTACATGGTTCATCGAATTTGTTGCGGGCTTATGTATAAAACTATGTTACATAGTTGCGCACCATGTTAGTGCGTATTACACAACATCAGGAAGACGATAATATTTGACGAGAAAAAAAGATTGCTTTTTAAATTGGTCGTTGATAAGCCTTTTTGTCGCTAAATTGCAACATGAAATATTGCCGCATGGAACTTTACATCGCCAGTTCAAAAAAGAAACAGTTTACCTTCTGGTAGAAATCGAAAAAAAAGACGCTGATAAATTGTCAGCGTCTTTTTTGATGCACTTTATGTGTTTTATGCCACTAATGTTGATCGGCTATCAAAAGAATTTGTATCGACCACGCAGATAGAAAGCACGTCCCAAAGGATTAGTGAATGTAGCATCGTAACCCGTTTGGAAATTGGCCTCGGTGCGTGAAGCTGGTGGATCGGTATTAAAGATATTTTTAATCCCAAAAGCAATGTCTAAATTCTTCACACCGCTCCAACCCAAGGTGGCATCAAATGTATTGTACGCAGCGACTTTTCTCTCATCAGGATAGCTTGGTGAACCTAATGCTGTCGGGTTAGTAAAATCATTGTAGCCCGCTGTGTAATTATCAGTAATAGAAGCTGCCCACACGCCACGATTAAACGCCACGGTAATCATATGACGCCATCTTGGTGCAGGACCAAAATCTTTGTACCCACCCAAGTCGCTGACAGAAGCCAGGCCTTGATACTGATAACCATGCTTAGTGAACAAAGTGCCATCAAAATTGACCGTGAATTGGCCAACCGATTCAAGCTTTTGTTTGTAGTTCAGATTCAGATCGATGCCTGATGCAAAGAAACTACCCGCATTCACGTTTGGCAAAGAAATATAGGCCAATGGGAAGTTAGGGTTGGTACTTCCTTTGATCGCTCCCGTTTGCTTTCCATCATCAACCCAACCTTGTGGAAACTGCGCTGGATCATAACGATAGAACTGATTAGTATAAGCTGATGGATTGCCCAAAACGGAGTTTTCACTTAATTGTACGATCGCGTTGTCAATCGTTACGCTCCAATAATCAATCGATCCGCTGAAGTGGGAACTAGGCTGAAATACCAGACCTAAAGAATATTGCTTCGACTTTTCTGGTGCCAGGTTTGCATTTCCAGACTGAGCAATATTTAACTGCACATTACACTCGTCCTGCAGATTTCCGACTGGATTACCATTGCTAATCGGTACACCGCCCGGGCAACGAACCGGATCACTAAAATTACCGTTAGTATTATTGCCAGTGGTAAATGGACGCAAGGCCTGATACAAAGTCGGAGCGCGGAATCCAGTGCCGTACGAAACGCGCGCCAGCATGGTCGAAGATGGCTTATACGTAAAACCTATTTTAGGACTCAGCTTATTGAACGACGTACCGTAGCTATTTTTGTAGGAATCATAACGCGCTGCAACGCTCGCCTCTAAGTCTTTGTAGACTGGAATAGTTGATTCTGTGAACAAACCGAGCACATTGCGATCGCCTGTCACACTTGGTACAGGACCATTGCCACCCACCTGATCACCACTTGCAAGTATTTGCCCTGAGAACTGATTCAAATCCTCTTTACGGTAATTGACGCCAAGTGCTAAGCCAACAGCACCGTAGCTATTTTGCATAATTTCTTTAGAAATACGTGCATCAAATTCTTTAGCAACCGATGAACCATTATTTTCAAATTGACCATTAAGTTGTGCACCGTTTAACAAAGCCAGGCTGGTTGAATCTTGCGCACCAAAGACATTAATGGATCCGGCATTAACCAAAGGTGTCAATTTTGCATAAGAGAATTGCCCGTTACCAAAACTGATCGACACTTCATTTTTAGAATAGGAGAATGCGGTATCGTAGTCCCAACCGCCAATCACACCGCGTGAACCCACTAACACGCGTAAGCTCTTGGTATCAGTAATGTCCTGACGACCACCTCCCGCAACGGTACGCCATGTACCTGACATGGGTCCTGTTGGCGTCACGACGACGTTATTTGGGAGCACAGAACCACCCTGCAATACGGTTCCATTTGGCAAGGTATAGGTTGTTCCTGCTGGTACTGTGTACCCAGCTGGAATAGTGAATGAGGCTGGATAAAAACGCCCATTTGCCGGATAAGTCATATTGACCGTATAAGGCGCAGGCGAGTAGGTTGCCACGACGTTGTCTTTTGTATGCGTTACTTCACCATACAACTCATGGTCATCGTTTATTTTCAGAACGCCACGTGCGACGATATTGTCGTGTGTTTGTTTTGGAATAAGGTCAATATATTTGACGTAATCTGTTCCGCACGATTGCGCATCCCGAACCACCAAGCCAAATTCGGGATTGTTACATCCGTTGTAACGATATGGGTTGACTCCCGTGTAACTATTACCCAAGGTGTCAGTAAAATTGAAATTTGGAACGCCGTTGCGGGGTGACGCTTTGTTGATACCAAGATCAGGACGAACTGCGGTGGCAGCAAAAGCGCGATCTTTCGCCTTCAGTGCATCATCCGTTTCATGGTTGGCACTTAATAAAATATTAAAGCCTTGAACGTTTAAGTCACCGTATCCGCCCAGCACATTAAAACTGCGCGTGTCACCATTACCTTGATCGACTTTGGTGCCGTAAAACGATGCTTCTAAACCTTGATAATTTTTCTTAAGGATAAAGTTAATCACACCAGCGATAGCATCTGCACCGTAAATCGCAGAAGCGCCATCGCGCAATACTTCTATCTTTTCAATCGCAGACAAGGGAATACTATTTAAGTCGACCGGATTGCTACCGATCGCATAGTTCGCGAGGCGGCGACCGTTTAATAATACAAGCGTATATTGCGAACCGATACCACGTAAGTTAGCAGTCGATGGAGCGCCGGTTGCACCCACATTATTAGCGACTACGCTACCGCCGAAGTTACCCGGGATCATATTCACCAGGTCTTGCGCAGTGGTTGCGCCTGTACGTTCAATGTCTTCACGCTTCATCACTGTGACTGGCAGCACGCCTTCACTTTCTACGCGCTTGATTGATGAACCTGTAATTTCTACTCTTTGCGCTTCTGGCGCGGTTTGCTGCGCCAATGCTGGCTGTGCCATTGCACCGATCGCGACGCCACTGACAAACAGCAGACGTACCAATCTGGATAATTTTTTCTCCACCATTACTCAACTCCTCCTATGATTTTCCCGATGTTTTTTTAAGTTTTTTAATGCTTCTTTCATCTATCTATCTTTTACAAATATTTCTCTTTATTTTTGAAGTGATTCAACGGTGATTAAGCACAACGCATTTCTTAAAAACTGCACTTCACCAAAAAATTTCTGAAAAACATTTATATCTTATGGAAGCATTTAGTATCAATCGTTGTCAACGGCGCCAATATTAAATAAAAATTAATATTTCTAACTTTAAATATTCCGTCCATCAAAAAACCTCTGATTTTTATGTCCATTTTCCATATTTTTAGCAGACAAAAAAAAGCCATAAAACATAATAATATTTATAAAAATAAATAATTACCAATATTTAAACACGTGAATTTTGTAATTCTCTAATTTTTATTCAATTTTGTACGATTATCAAAACTTAAAATAATCTACGAAAAGGTGACCATTGCACTCACTTTCCCGTCATTTATTGAGATGTATAAACTCACGTTTAATTACACTTTGTAACGATGGTTGTTGGTTTTTCGTACTTCTTAGGAAAATTTATACGAACCAGCACGCCATCAGCAACGTTGTATTGTCACTTCAAGATGAACATAACAAACAAGAAAAAACACAATGTTTCTGTCGTCGTTGTCAGGAGTCACGAAAGAATAAAACTCTTAAGATTTCAGATCAGCGGCGATGCCGTTAAGGTTGGAAACAATCACTCCTGTCCAACTACGCCAGTAAGAATGCTTTATGCGGGTTCTTCGAAGGCTTAAACGAAAAAAGCTGAGGCTCCACATGGGAGACTCAGCTTTTTTTCTTTATTACCCTTAGCTATATCATCAGAATTACTTCAGAGTTTTGCCTGATGAAAGTAGATTTCTATTATTTCGCTGGAGCATCGGCCGAGGCCGCTGCCACTTTTACTTCTGGTTCTTTAAACTGTCCACCACTTGCGTTTGCCATATGAACGACGGCGCGGGCGACTTCTACGTCGTCTAAATCAGGGTTGCCGCCTTTGGCTGGCATGGCGCGAATACCTTCAACGGCATGTTTCAACAAAGTGTCATAGCCTTGTGCAAGGCGAGGGGCCCAAGAGCCGGCATCTGCAAATTTCGGTGCACCTGCAGCACCAGTGCTATGGCAAGCAGAACAAACCATTTTGTAGACGGCTTCGCCAGACTGCAATTGTTTAGGGCCGCTCGTGTCTTTGAATGTGAAACCTTCATCAGCAACAGGTTGAATACGTGCTGCGACTGCTTCGGCGGTCAAGGCAGAAGAACCAGCGCCGACCTTTTTATCGTTGGAAACGTATTGCACTAACAAAACAATCGCGATAATTGGAACCAAAAATCCTGCGAGAACTGCGGCGATGAGTTGTTTAGGTGTTTTTATCACTGATTCGTGTTCGTCGTGCGCGTCGCTCATGGTTTCCTCTTTGCAAATGAAATAATCATCCCGGTTGCTTGCCAGTGATACAAATCAACTGACACCAAAGTTTTGGATTATAGAACCAAAAGATCAAGCTTTGCGGATAAAAGCATGGTTTGTCTGATTTGCATCAGTGAATTTTATTGTGCAATACGGTAGCCAGAGCCGGAATCGCCTGTCGGGATGTAATTTTGCATCGACATCCAACAATGAAAGTCAGACTTTTTTCCAGTTCAGAGTAACTTATTGAATTCGGTTGATCTCTTTTTAGCGAGTCTTCCGCTATTAACAAGATCCAAAACGTCAAAAGTCCGCTTAGTTTCGCTAAATATCAAAAATATTGTGTTAGGTGCAATGCAAAATCGCTCTTAAACGGATACAATTGCGATCCTCAGAAGTGAGTACAACGCGACCGTCTTCCAACGGATAGGATACGAGTTTCCGAAGCTCGCAATACAGGTTCGATTCCTGTCGGTCGCACCAGTTGCATTACTTTTGATTCCCAAGCGCAAATTACTTGCCACGCTGCTCTGCTCCCAAGTTTTCATTCGATACATGCTTAAGTCCAATGTCGCTGGCGCGATTTTGCACAAGTCCCATCATTTTAGTTGCTTCCACAATATCGCTTTGTGTCTGCTACACTCTTCCTGCTTGTTGTTATTAAATAATTTTAATTTTTAAATATTACCAACTTTACTTCGGTGTAAAACGCTCAATGGTCGCGTTGCGTGGGCATAGCATCCGGGTACATATGGTCAATATCTCAACTTCAAAAAGGTGTTCTATGACGTCTTCTCGTTTCTCGCTATCCGCTGTCAGCTTATCTTTGGCATTTGCTTTTGGTGGATTAATGCATGTACCTGCCATCGCGGCGGAGTCTGCACCTCCGGCGGCAGCTAACGCAAAATTACCAGCTGGCATACAGTTTGTACGAAACGTCGAAGGCATCAATGAGTATGTGCTACCGAATGGTTTAAAAGTATTGTTGGTACCAGATGCGAGCAAACCAAGCACCACCGTTAACATCACCTATCGTGTTGGTTCACGCTATGAGAACTATGGTGAAACCGGGATGGCGCATTTGTTAGAGCATTTGATGTTTAAAGGTAGTAAGCAACATCCGCGTTTGTGGGAAGAAATGTCGCAGCGCGGTGTGCAGTTTAACGGCACGACTTCCTATGACCGCACGAACTACTACGAAACCTTTGCGGCAAAACCAGAAACCCTGAAATGGGCGCTTTCCATGGAAGCGGATCGCATGGTGAATTCACGAATTTCTGGTGAGGACCTGAAAACAGAATTCTCGGTGGTCAGAAATGAAATGGAAAAAAACGAAAACTCGTCTATAGGCATGCTGATGCAGCGTGTCACTTCCAGCGCGTATCAATGGCATAACTATGGCAAAGATACGATAGGTGCACGTACTGACGTAGAAAATGTCAATATCCCTCATTTGCAAGCATTTTGGCGTAAATACTATCAGCCAGACAATGCAACGCTGACCGTTGCAGGCGCGTTTGATGCAAACCAGGTATTGCAATTAGTGGTCCAATATTTTGGTAAAATTCCACGCCCCAAACGCGTAATTGAACCAACCTACACTCTTGATCCGACACAAGATGGTGAACGTGATGTGACCGTGCGCCGCGTTGGCGAATCACCTGCCGTAGTGGCGATGTATCACACGATGCCTGCCGCGGATCCTGATTACGCAGCGACTGAGGCACTCGCCTTAATCCTCGCAGACAGCCCAAATGGCCGCTTGTACAAAGCCTTGGTAGAAGCGAAGAAAACCGTTGACGTCTTCCCTTATGCAGCCAATCTGGATGAGCCAGGTTTCTTACTGATAGGCGCAAATCTGCGTTCTGACCAGGATACTGCCGAAGCCAAGAAGATCATGGTCAGTACGATCGAGGGCTTTGCTCAACAACCGGTAACCGAAGAAGAATTAGCCCGCGCTAAAGCAAAGCTGAATTCGGATCTGGCACAGATATTTAATGACCCTGAAAAATTCGCGGTGGCTTTGTCAGACAACATCGCTTCCGGCGACTGGCGTTTATTCTTGTTGTTCCGCGATCGCGTCAATGCGCTGACCGTCGCCGACGTCCAAAGGGTTGCCACAACCTGGCTCAAAACCAGCAATCGCACGACTGGTAGCTTTATTCCTGAAGCAAAACCAGAGCGTGTACCAGCGCCAGCCAAGGTCAACGTGACAGAACAAATCAAAACCTTCAAACCTGGTGTAGCAATTGCTCAGGCCGAAGTCTTTGATAGCTCGACTGCCAACATCGATAAACGTACTCAGATTGGTTCACTCGACAATGGCCTGAAATATGCGTTGTTGCCGAAAACTACACGTGGCAATACGGTCGTCATGGCAATGAACCTATATCTGGGTGATGCACAAAGCCTTAAAGATCAAGCACTGAATGCTGAATTGGCAGCGGCAATGCTTAATCGTGGAACTGAAAAACTCAGCCATCAGGCATTTACTGAAGAACTCGATAAACTCAAAGCCAAGTTGCAAATTACGGGTGGTGCCGGTAATGTCAGCGTGACACTGGAAACTGTACGTGACAACTTGCCACGCGTGTTGGAATTGGTGCACGATGCCTTGCGTCAACCCGCGTTCAATGAAACGGAATTCACCCAACTGGTGAACGCACAATTGGCGCAACTGGAAGAATCCAGTAAAGATCCGCAGGCATTGGCTATTGATGCGGTACGTCAGGCGAACAATAGCTGGCCAGCTGGTGACCCGCGTCGTTATCAAAGTATCGCTGAAAAAATCGCAGGTTTAAAGAATGCTAAGTTGGCGGATGTTCGCGCGTTCTGGAAGGATTTCTATGGCATTAATCAAGCAAATCAGGCGCAAGTTGCCGTGGTGGGAGAGTTTGATGCGAATGCGCTTAAAGGCCAACTAGCATCTGCGTTTGGTGCATGGAAAGCTGGTCACGATTTCCAACGCCTGAACAAGGTGTACAACGCGACTCAAGGCAAAGATCAACGCATTGCGACGCCAGACAAAGCAAACGCATTTTTCTTTGCCAATATGAGCGTACCAACCAGCGCGCAAAGTCCTGATTATCCAGCCTTAGTCATGGCAAACTATCTGCTCGGTGGCAACGTAAATTCGCGAATATTTAACCGTATCCGTCAAAAAGATGGGATCAGCTATGGTGGTGGCTCCTCGTATTCTGCAGCGTATCTTGACGAGGTAAGCAGTTTCTCTGCCTATGCTATCTACGCTCCGCAAAATCGCGAAAAGCTAGAAACCGGTATGCGTGAAGAGATCAACAAAGCAGTCAGGGACGGCTTCACAGCAGCAGAATTAGAAGATGGCAAAAAGAGCTATTTGCAAGAACGTCAGCTAGAACGTAGTCAGGACAATCTGTTAGCTCAAAATCTCGCCAGTAACTTGTTCTTGGGATTAAATATGCAACATGATACTGAACTCGAGAAAAAAATATCGGCGCTCACCGTGTCCGATCTCAAAACAGCAATGCAAAAGTATCTGGCTTACGAAAAAATGGTACGTGTTTTTTCAGGTGATTTTAAGTAAGCACGTGTTCAATGCATAAAAAAAGGGTGTCGGATATTAATTGAATCGATTATTCCGACACGAGTTTGGCCTTGCTACTATTTCGGGCGAGGCCATTTTTTTACAGCTTCTCTCGCAGAACTGTGTCCTCGTCTTCGCGGAGGATGACCAAGTGCCGATTTGTTGCATGCCATACCAGTCATCCAACCGCCAAGCTGCAATGAGTCATTCCCGTGCAGGTGAGCATGTGGTGGCGCATTAGCCCCTTGATGCCGGATAGCAGCACAGCCCAAATGAAACAAAGTCGTTGGCATGCTGTTGCTTTATATAAAATAAAATAGGCTTGTACTGTTCTTTCATCCTGCCTTTGTTGTTCTCAAGGTACATTTTTAATCTTAGTCTGGCTTATATTATCTGTCGGCAATGCTCATGATCACATGCGACATTATTGCTTTGAATTAATATCATGGAGATAAGAGAACCCCTAGGTTATAAAAAAGCAGAGCCGGAAGCAAATTCTGGCGTGCCTTCTCACTGACTACCTAGCTGTCGAAAAAATTTATGCGTGGATTTCCCACATTATTGAATGCAATATTCGTGGCGGTCATATTGACTTCGCTGCCTATCACTGCTGCCTCAGCGCCAGTTGACCGTCTGCGTCTGGCCTCTTTAGACTGGTCTCCTTATGTTAGTCCATCATTACCTGACGAGGGATTCGTTGCGGCGATAGTGAAAGCGGCGGCGCAAAAAAGTCAGTCAGAGGTCAGTATTGATTATTTTCCATGGAGCCGCACGGTACAAGTTGGTTTAAACGATGCGGACTATGCCGGATATTTTCCGGCGTTTTATTTGAAGGAGCGCGAGAAAAGCTGCTATTTCTCAAACACTTTGGGTAATAGCACGGTGGGTTTTGCATCGCTAAAAAATAAACTGTTTGATTGGCAAACCTTACAAGACTTACAGTTTTATTATATTGGCGTGGTACAAGACTACGCGAATGGCGAAGAATTCGACGCGCTGGTCAAACAACGCATCATACGGACGGACACCGCCCCTTCAGATATCAGTAACGTCAGAAAACTACTTGCTGGTCGCGTTGATGTGATTGTGATCGACAAAAACGTGTTGCGTCAGTTGCTCATTACGGACAACAGCCTGAGCAAAGATAAACTTAATATTGTCTTTCACGCTAAGGAATTGACCAATTTTTCTATGCATATTTGCTTCCAGCATACAGCTCGCGGCTTACGTTTGCAGAAAATTTTCAATGCAGGTTTAAATACACTCAATATCAAACAACTCGAAAACCAGTATTTTTTACAATTACAGCCAGGTGTTGTATCCAAGAGCGTAGCGCATTGAGTATTTTATCTAAGTCAAACCAAACAGCCGTCTTAAATATTTGTTAGCTGATTAGGAAGCATTTTTTGCTGCATACATTTTTGTCATATTCTATTCATCCATCGTGTGTAGAATCCGCGCATGAGTTTTTATGTTTCTCGCCTTATTTGTCAACGAATTATCATCGTCTGCGCATTTGCGCTCGCTGCGAGCAGTGCTTTTGCTACTGAATTGACAGTCGTCACTGAAGAATTACCTCCACTCGATTACGCGGATCATGGTGTTGCCACCGGCTATTCAACTGAGCTTATTGAGGCGGTCTTGCGAGAAGCGAAGATCAAATCGACGGTCAATATTTTGCCATGGGCACGCGCTTATCAAATGGCGACAACGCAGCCCAATACGCTGATTTTTTCGACCACCCGTAATGCTGATCGCGAGGAGTTATTTGAATGGATAGGCCCTATTAGTTCAAGACAGATCTACTTATACAAACTCAAAAGTCGCACAGACATTGAAGTCAAAACTGTCGCTGATAGCTTTCATTACAAAATTGGTCTGGTTCGCGAAATGGCATCCGGGAAAACGTTTTTAAAAAATAATAATGTGCCGGACACTGCAATAGACTATGCGCCGACTGCAGAATCAAATCTAAAAAAATTATTAGTCGGTAGAATCGATTTGATCATTTCCCTGGATTGGAGCGCGGCATATCAGATGAAAAAAGAAAAACGCAACCCCAACGAGCTAGAACCTGTGCTGGTGTTAGATGATAAAAGTAGCTATTACTTCGCACTGAACAAGCAAAGCGATCCGGTTCTGGTAAGAAAAATCCGTAAAGCGTTTGAAAAAGTGAAGCAATCCGGATTAATGGACAGACTCAGAAATAAATACATGCATTGACAAAGGTACCGTCCGGCTACTTCAATGAATATCAGGCTCTTTTTGCTACGCAGCTTGTCGTCAAAACAAAGTTAATTGCCCGCTGCTCCCCTTATCAATCTCAGCTAGCCTGACCCCGAGTCCCAACAACCTCACCGGTAAATGCCGTCGAGCAAAGCCGGTTTCTAATAAGTGACCATAGACCTCCTGGCTCATGTTTTTACCCACACACTCCACCGTGGTGACACGAAAATCTGAAAAACGTATTTTCACGAAAAGTTTATGAATATGAGGGATAGCACCCGCCCTGTCCGCGCGCCGTTCAAGCGAAGTATATAACTCCGGCATTTCTGCCACACAGGCTGCGAGGTCAGGTAAATCGTTGGTATAAGTTTCTTCAACGCTGACCGATTTACGTTCGGAACTGGTGTCCACTTCACGCAAATCGATACCACGACAAAGCTGGTATAAGTTGTTTCCAAGCTTACCAAAATGCAAAGTTAAATCAGCCAACGACCATGTTAGCAAGTCTTTACATTCGTGAATTCCCATACTGTGTAACTTTGCCGCGGTTACTTTTCCAACACCAAATAAGCGTTTCACTGGTAAAGCTGTAACAAAATCATGTACCTGATCGGGCAAGATTACAAACATGCCATCCGGTTTATTCCAGTCACTGGCAATTTTGGCGAGAAATTTATTTGGAGCGACCCCGGCTGAAGCTGTAATGCCTACTGTATCGGCAATGCGAGCACGAATTTCTTGGGCAATGAGCGTTGCGCTGCCATGGTGCTGTGAGGATTGACTGACATCCAGATACGCTTCATCTAGCGACAAAGGTTCGACAGCATCGGTGTAATCGCGGTAGATATCCAAAATTTGACGTGAAGCAATGCGATATTTTTCCATCGCTGGCGGTAATATCACCAGATCCGGACAACGGCGTAATGCCTGCGACATTGGCATTGCAGAGTGAATACCAAAGCGTCGCGCTTCATAATTACAAGTTGCCACTACCCCGCGCTGATCCGGCCGTCCTCCAACGGCCAAAGGACGACCACGAAGAGACGGATCATCCCGCATCTCTATTGACGCGTAGAAACAATCACAGTCGCAATGGATGATTTTTTTCAACTCGGAGAATCAGGCGTAAAAGGAATGCCCTATTTTAGCCGAAATTATGCAAATTACTGTATATAAAATCAGTATTTGTGACTGCATGTCCAATGACAAACCAACTGATTTACGTCACTATTGAGTTATTCTTCTCTTTTTAGATTTTGATCATGAAAAAAATTCTCTCTTTACTTGCTAGTTTTGCTCTGAGTTTGAGTTTAAATATTGCGCATGCTGACATCACCCATCCTTACGATGAAACAGCAGATGCACCAGCGATGGTTACCAAAGCGCTGGTAGAAGCCAAAACAGCGAAAAAAGATGTATTGGTTATTTTTGGTGCCAACTGGTGCAAAGATTGCCTGGAATTAAGTAAATCTATGCAAGGTCAAAGCGCGGCCTTAATCGCCAGCAAATTTGTGGTCGTCAAAGTCGATGTTGGCCAATTCGATAAAAATCAGGATCTGGCCAATAGCTATGGCAACCCGATCAAAAAGGGCATTCCTGCCGCGGTGGTGTTGAAACCAGACAATACCGTCCTGTATGCTTCAAAAGGTGGTGAGCTATCGAATGCGCGACGAATGAGCGAACAAGGTGTTTATGATTTTTTTAATCAGATCATCACTCAACGTCAATGAGATTTTTATTATAAAATAGTAAAGTAATCATGTAACAAGGCTGGCAGACAAAAAGCATCGTTTATTTGTTTGTCAGTCAGCATTTTCCCTCAAGTTTAAGCAGTACCGACGATCTTTGTAACGCCACACGAAGCTTGCATTACAGGCACTAGACTGCAAACTTAGTGTTCCCTTTTATCAGTAAACTGTGCGGGCAAGGCTATGACTGGAAAATCAAACCTGATCGCGATCGACTCCTCCATGCCGTCCTTACCGCCGCAGGATGAGTTGGAAAAAAGTCATACCTTGCTGAGTAACTTCTCGCGCTTTTTGCCGGGTATGTTTTTTCAGTTCCAACGCTATTCCGAACATCAATTTTCCTTCAAGTACGTCAGCGCAGCCGTTGAGCAATTGTTTGAGATAACAGCAGAACAGTTAATCAATGACGCCAGTATTTTGTATCGAAAAATACATCCTGATGATTTAGCGTATTTAATCATCGGCATACGCCGTTCCGCAGCAGAACTCACCATCTGGCATCATGAATATCGTGTTTTACGCACTGACGGCGGCGAACGTTGGTTAGCCGGTGATGCGACACCAGAGAAGCAGGCCGATGGCAGCGTGTTATGGCATGGTTTCATCAGCGACAATACCGAACGCAAACTCACGGAACAAAAATTACTCGCTGCCGAACAACAGATGCGGCTGGTAATGAAAGCCTCGAATCAGGGCTTGTACGATATCAATTTACAGTCGGGTAAAAGTACCTTCAGTCCGGAATATTTGCAAATGCTTGGTTACTCAGCAGAGGATTTTCCTGACTCTTCGCAATTTTGGAATTATTTCTGGTCTGATGGCGTACATAAAGATGATGTGGCAAATCTGAGGAACGCGTATCAAAAACATTTTGCCTCGCGAGGAACAATTGATTACCACGCAGAATTCCGACAAAAAAATAAAGCCGGGGAATGGCGCTGGATTATGTCGATCGGGGCGGTAGTCGAATGGGATACCAATCAACGCGCAGTGCGCATGGTCGGCACGCATATTGATATCACTGAACGTAAGCGCATTGAAGAAGAATTGATGCTGAATCAGGAACTCCTCAATGCCAGCAAAAATCGCTACAAAGAATTAGCCAGAGAACTAGAAATTCTGATCGCCAATGCACCGGTGGGCATCATGTTCGTCAGCAATGATGTGATTGTCAGGGCAAATCAGGCCTTGGCCGAGCTTTGTCGCTTTCCCGATGCGCAATCGATGATAGGCGTCAAAACTTCTTTCTTATATCAACATCTGGATGACTATGAAGCCTTTGGCGATGCGGTCATTCCCAAATTACTCGCCGATGAATTAGTCGAAATCGAATGGCGCTTGCATCGCAATAACGGTGAAGCATTTTTTGCACGGGTCGCTGGTCGCGCTTTATCATCAGAAACCTACCACAAAGGTACGGTCTGGATGATCGAAGACATCACGGAACAAAGACGCACACTCGATGCATTGCGTGACAGCGAAGGTCGCTTGCAACGTCTGATGAATTCAAGCTTGATCGGTATCGTGCATGGCAATCAACGTAAGCGCCTATTGGACGTGAATCAAGTTTTCTGCCAGCTGTGCGGCTATACGCGAGAACAAATTATCGGTGAGAGCTATTTCTGGCGTAAGCTGATGTCAGAATCTGATCAATACATTTGCATGCAAGCATATAATGAACTTCAAACGACTGGCACCACTTCGTCGTTTGAGATCATGCTCAGGCATGCGGATGGTCGCTCTATTCCTGTTTTGGTTGGTGTCAATCATCTGGAAAACTCCCAGCAAGAATGGGTAGCGTTCACTATGGACATCAGCGATCGTCTGCGCATGCATCAACTCAAAACCGAATTTATTTCCGTGGTCAGCCATGAACTACGTACGCCACTCACATCGATACGTGGCTCACTAGGCTTGCTAGAGTCCGGCGTGGCCGGTACCTTATCCGACGCTGCTCAACAATTGGTACGTATTGCCAACGCCAACAGTAAGCGCCTGATTGGCCTGGTCAATGACATCCTCGATATGGATAAACTCGCCAATGGCAAAATGAGCATCAAATCCGAACCCGTCGATCTGGTCGCTCTGTTATATCAGGCAATAGAAGCAAATACCGCCTACGCCACCAATTTGCACGTCTCGTTAGTGGCAGATGTACGCCTGATTCCTGATTCGACGACCGATACACCACACGCGTGGTGCCTTGGTGACAGTGACCGCTTAATGCAAGTCATCACCAACCTGATTTCGAATGCCGCCAAATTCTCTCCGGAAGACGCAGAAGTCAATATCCGGTTGTTCCAGTCCAACCATGTGTATCGGATGGAAATTTGCGATCATGGCCCAGGGATACCATTAGAATTTCAGGCGCATATTTTTGAGCCCTTTACGCAGGCAGACAGCACTAATACGCGACAACAAGGCGGAACCGGTCTTGGTTTATCGATTGCAAAGACTTTGATAGAAAAAATGCGCGGTGAGATCTTCTTCGTCAGTTGTCCTGAACACGGCACGACTTTCTGGTTTGATTTACCAATTTATGATCCGGTAAAATCGGCTTAAACTTGAGTGGGTGCAACCCGCACGGTGCTCACTATACTTCAGTCTTGAATGTACTTAGCTTACGTGATTGATGAAATTCGCCAGGGCTAAGATTAGTCCAGCGTTTGAATGCACGCCTGAAGCTGCGGGCATCAGAATAGCCGAGTTGCTCAGCAATAAGTTCCTGACTCAGATCTGTTTGCAATAAGCGTTTGGCACGATCTATCCGGATGTTTTCGATAATCTGAAAATACGACATTCCTTCCCGCGCCAGCAAGCGTTGTAAAGAACGTGGGCTGGTTCCCAAGGCCTGTGCCATTTGATCAACATTATGTAGTTCACAATGCTGATTAACCAAGGTTCTTAACAAACTTTGCCGTCCCAGTGCGCCGACAGCTGCCAGCTCTTGTTCGCAAGCAGCTCCGGCCTCTTGCACGATCTTCAGATCGGGGGATTTTAAGGGTATTTGCAATATGTCATTGGTGATTAAAACACGACTGACATCAGCGCCGGTAACGACAGTACAAGCAAACATCTGCTCATACAAAGCCAAACTGATTTTTGTCATGCCACGTAATTCGACCTGGTGTAAGCGAAATGCTGGCCCACACAATTCGCGCGCGGCGTTGACGGCGGTGAGTAAATGATCGACCGCTAAAAAGTCCTGCAATTCAACGTCGTCAAACAACGCATGCGCAATCAAGGCTGAATACGGACTACCCGCTTCAAATTGCAAATGCACCATAGAACCAGCAATTAACTGATATTTGAGACCAAATTGCAAAGCATCCAAGATGGTTGGCTGCGCCAGCATGCCACGTGCCATCTGCCCTAATTGTGGTAGTGATTTTCGTGCCCCCGACCAGATACAAATCTCATCACCGGCATGATGTCGTGCTTGCAGCAAGCCTTCGCGCGCCTGTAAATAACTAATCCGGCCGCCCTTTTGCTGTTGAAATTCGGGAAATAAGTCAGGACCATGCCAGTTTTTCTCACGCGCAATCGCCAGCAAACCCGTGAACGGATGCGCCGGAAAAATTGCATCTTGCACCGATAACAACGGTGCAATGGTGTCGGAAACCTTGACTGACATTGTTTAAAATTATTTATTTCATCATTGATCTTCACGCGTTGTCTTGCACAAACAACGTGGCAGCAAATGTCCTTACTTTATCTGAACGGGCGTACTAATATCTTTCTTGCGCTGAAGTGAAACAATCTTGCTAGCGTTAGTATATTTGCGCAAGTCGTATTTGTTACCGTACATGGTAAAGCGTGATTCAGCAACACTGCACTGCAACATAAAAGAAGCCGGAGCACGATTGCGCCGGGTTTGTTAGACATGAACAAACACCTCGACAATCCTGCATCCGTCTTCACCATAAAAATACGGAGACTCTATGAATCAAAACAGTGACTACATCGTGGTCGGTGGTGGTGCCGGTGGTTGTGCGGTCGCCGGACGCCTGACTGAAGATCCCAGTATCAGTGTGACGGTGCTCGAAGCCGGTGGCGGTGGTGACAGTTGGGTGGTCAATGCACCGATCGGTGTGGTCGCGATGTTGCCAACCAAGCTCAATAACTGGGCTTTTGAAACAGTCCCACAACCGGGCTTAAATGGACGACGTGGATATCAGCCACGCGGCAAGATGCTGGGTGGCTCGTCTGGCATCAATGCCATGGTGTATATCCGTGGCCATAAAGTCGACTACGATCACTGGGCAGCGTTAGGCAATACTGGCTGGTCGTATGATGATGTACTTCCCTACTTTAAACATTCTGAAAACAATGAAACCCATGGGGGGAAATTTCACGGTCAGGATGGCCCTTTACGCGTCAGTGAATTGCGCAGCGATAATCCGTTTCCGCATTTGTATGTGGAAGCAGGAAAGCAAGCAGGATTCCCGGTAAACACCGATTTCAATGGCGCGGAACAAGAAGGTGTCGGCATCTATCAGGTCACGCAATATCAAGGTGAACGCTGGACAGCGGCACGTGGCTATTTGCATCCCCATATGGGTAAGCGCACTAACCTCAGAGTAGAAACCGGTTGTCAGGTCACGAAAATTTTGTTTGAAGGAAAGCGTGCTGTTGGTGTGCAAATGATGCAAAACGGCACACTCAAAACACTGCGCGCCAATCGTGAAATTTTACTGGCTGCAGGCGCTTTCCAAAGCCCGCAGTTATTGATGCTGTCTGGTGTTGGCGACGCTAAAGCCTTACAGTCATTGGGAATTCCGGTGATCCATCACTTACCTGGCGTCGGCCAGAATTTACAGGATCATCCGGATTTCGTTTTCAAATACAGGGCAAAGAGTTTAGATCTGTTGGGTATTTCGGCGGGTGGTAGTATTCGCATGATGCGGGAGTTCAGCCGCTATCAAAGTCAACGTCGAGGCATGCTATCGTCAAATGGTGCGGAGGGCGGTGGCTTCTTAAAAACCGATGCCAGCATGGCAGCACCCGATATCCAACTGCACTTTGTCGTCGCCATGCTGGACGATCATGCACGCAAGCTCCATCTGGGTCACGGCTATTCCTGTCACATGTGTTTATTGCGCCCTAAAAGTATAGGCGAAGTGACACTGGCGACGCCCGATCCACTGGCGGCACCCTTGATCAATCCGCGCTTCCTCGAACATCCGGACGATATGGAAAGCATGGTCAAAGGCTTTAAGCTAACGCGCAAAATCATGGATGCGCCAGCCTTGGCAAATGCGCGTAGCAGCGATTTCCAGACCGCCAATGTGCATACCGATGAAGATATTCGTGCCGTTATACGCGCCACCAGTGACACGGTGTATCACCCGATTGGTACCTGCAAAATGGGCGTGGATGCGATGTCGGTGGTTGATCCTGCCCTGAAAGTGATAGGGCTGGAAGGATTGCGTGTGGTTGATGCCTCAATTATGCCAACCCTGATCGGTGGCAATACCAATGCACCAACCATGATGATAGGAGAAAAAGCAGCAGATATGATTAAGGCAGAGTTACGCCAGTAGCCAATAAGATTTGAGCGCTCAAACCTTTGAGCCATCGCTGCGCTTGTAAACGTCGCGATGGCTACCCTATAAGCCTGCGTATGACCCGTTGCCAATATCTCGCTGTGGTGCGCCACAGCAAGGCAAATTTGCTTGTTTCTTTCATGCGCCTTCAGCCTTTCAACGAGGTCTATTATGCGCTTAGAAAAATACACCGCAGTGAACTGCACCAAAGTAAGTTGATCAACTTTCAGCAAAAAAACCTCTCATTTACATTGCAAAAAACGCCACGAAGTTTCTGAGCTGGCATAGAATAGATCTCCTTTATATGAAGTGAACGGGATACGATTTCATGGATTTTTTGACCCTGACTGCGCGCGATGGCGCGACGGTGAGTATTTGCCATCAAGGTGCACATGTCTGTTCGTGGATACCAGCTGGCGGCACAGAACAACTTTTCTTAAGCAAAAAATCAGAGTACCAGGAAGGTGTGGCAATCCGCGGCGGAATTCCAGTCATTTTTCCGCAATTTGCCAGCATGGGTACCCTACCCAAACACGGTTTTGCCCGCACCGCTGAATGGAAGTTGCTACAGCAACAGCAAACGGAGGATGGTGCAGCACAAGCAATTTTTTACCTGAAAGAAAATATTGCTCGCCTGACGATCTGGCCGCATGTATTCAATGCACAATTGGCTGTCAGTGTGCACGACAATAGTTTGCAGGTCGCTTTATCGATACAAAATACCGGTGACACCACCTTTAGCTTTACTTCTGCCCTGCACACCTATCTGGCCGTCAACGATATCCGTGAAGCGCGTCTGCGCGGTCTGCAAGGAGCACTTTATCGCGACAGTCTGACTGGCAAGAGCCATTGCGAAGAAACTGCAGAACTGTTGCACATTGAGGGTGAAACCGATCGTATTTACGCCAATGTTTCAGACCAGCTGTGCCTGCAACAAGCGCATCAACATCTACATATTCACACCACGGGTTTTACTGATGCAGTGGTGTGGAACCCGGGACCACAAGCGGCACTCAAACTCAGCGATATGGAGCTTGATGGAGACCAGCGTATGCTTTGCGTCGAGGCAGCGAACATTATGCGCCCCATTTCACTGGCTCCCGGGGAAATCTGGACAGGTAGCCAGAGTTTTATGGTTACGCAGATTGAATGACTGTTAGTTTATTGTTTTGTTCTTACGTTGCCACTTTTTAAATTACCTTTGATCATTTTCAGGAATACTATGCCTACCCATTCTGTTCGCCAATCAGGAATCTCGGTGTCGCTCAAACCAGTATTACGCGCTTTAGTACTCGGCGGCGCCATTTTGTTCACGGCTCCTGCGGCTTTTTCTGACACACTGCCTAAAGGCATCACTCAGGTGACCAGCGTTGAAGGTATCACTGAATATCGCTTACCGAACGGCTTGCGCGTTTTGTTAATGCCAGACGCCACTAAGCCGACCGTGACAGTCAATGTGACTTATTTGGTCGGTTCACGTCAGGAAAATTACGGCGAAACCGGTATGGCGCATTTGCTGGAACACATGATGTTCAAAGGCACGCCTAAAAATCCTAAGATCACTGAAGAATTCAACAAGCGCGGTATGCGTATGAACGGCACGACCTCATTAGATCGTACCAATTACTATGAATTATTCCAGGCCGATGACAGCAATCTGGAATGGGCGTTGTCGATGGAAGCCGATCGCATGGTCAATTCCAATATTGCCCGCAAAGACCTCGATACCGAAATGACTGTGGTGCGTAACGAATACGAACGCGGTGAAAACTCACCTGGTAGCGTATTGATGAAACGCATGCAAAGCGTAGCTTACGATTGGCATAACTACGGCAACTCTACCATCGGCAATCGTAGTGATATTGAAAACGTCAAAATCGAAAATCTGCAAGCCTTTTATCATCAATACTATCAACCGGACAATGCAGTCTTGCTGGTCGCCGGTAAATTTGATCAGACCAAAGTTTTGCAATGGATTAATAACTCGTTTGGCAAAATTCCTAAGCCAAAGCGTAGCTTGCCAGTATTCTGGACGGTAGAGCCAACCCAGGATGGTGAACGTAGTTTCATGGTGCGCCGTGCAGGTGATATTCAAATCGTGATGATTGCTTACAAAGTACCAGCTAATCTGCATACCGATCGCGATGCCATGAGCTTTGCCAGCGACATCCTGACCAACGCCCCACATGGTCGTTTGCATAAGCAACTGGTAGAAACCGGCAAAGTTGTACAAGTATTTGCAACAGAGGTTGGACGTGTAGAACCTGGTCTTGTCATTATCGGTGCGGCAGTCAAAAAAGGGGATTCAGTCGATGCCGCTAAAGACGCCTTGCTGGCGGGGATTGAAGATTTCAAAAATAATCCGCCAAGCAAGGAAGAAATCGATCGCGTCAAACGTGATAACGCCAATAGTTTTGAAAAAATGCTCAACAACCATGAGTCGATTGGTATCAGCATGTCTGAATATATCGCCATGGGTGACTGGCGCTATTTATTCAAAGACCGTGATGATGCCGACAAAATGACGTCAGAAGAAGTCGCCGCAGCAGTTAAACATTACATGGTGCGGGACAACCGCACGGTAGGTATGTTCATCCCAGAAGATAAGCCGCAACGCGCTGAAGTACCGGCAGCACCAGGCATTGCTGAAGTGATGAAAGACTTCAAACCTAAGGCTGCGAAACTCGAAGGTGAAGCCTTTGATCCAGCACCAGCCAACATCGACAAACGCACAGAAATTAGTCAGATCGGCAATCTGCAAGTCGCTCTTTTACCTAAAAAGAATCGTGGTGAAACGGTGAATGTCTCAATCTCTTTGCATTGGGGCGATGAAAAAAGTTTGTTTGGCAAGAGCACAGTCAGCGGTATGGCAAGTAGTTTGCTCGCCGCAGGTACCAGCAAATATAGCCGTGCCGACATCGACGATCAGATGTCTAAGCTGAAAATGAGCGGTGGCTTGTTCTCTTACCAGACGACCAAAGAAAATCTGGCCGCCTCACTGGCGCTGGTCGCACATGTGATGCGCGATGCCACTTATCCAGAAAGTGAATTCACGCAATTGCGCGATCAGACCCTGGTTGGGCTGGAAGCTTCACGTAATGAACCTGGTGCAATTGTCGGACGCGAAATGGCGCAGTATTTCAATGTCTATCCACAAGGCGACTTCCGTGCGCCTAAAACGCTGGATCAGTCTTTGGCAGATGTGCGTAGTGTCAAATTGGATGACATTAAAGCCTTCCACAACGACTTTTACGGCGTGTCTAAGGGGGAATTGTCTATCGTTGGCGATATGGACGTAACAGCGACCAAAGCAGCCATCAACAGCGCGTTTGGCGACTGGGCGAGCAAAGCGCCATACACCCGTATGGTCAGCCAACGTGCTGATCCGGCACCGGTGCGTAAAACTTTCAACACACCGGACAAAGAAAGTGGAGTGTATGCCAGCGCGATGACTTTGAGCTTACGTGAGGATGACGAAGCGTTTGCGGCCTTGCGTGTCGCTAACTACATCTTTGGCGGTGGCGCTGGTTTGAACTCACGCCTGATGGAGCGCATCCGTCAAAAAGAAGGCCTGTCATACGGTGTAGGCTCTAATCTGTCTGCGGGTGAGATTGATCCGGTAGGTAGTTTCAGCATCAGCGGCACAGCAGCACCACAAAATCTGGCGCGCGTTGAAGTAGCGATTAAAGAAGAATTAGCCCGTGCGCTGAAAGATGGCTTCACTGCCGACGAACTCGCCAAAGCAAAATCCGGCTTGTTACAACAACGCGTGCAATCCCGCACGAACGACGGCAGCGTGGCTGGCGGCTGGAATAGCAATTTATTCCTGAAACGCAGCTGGGCATGGTCACAAGCCATGGATAACAAAATCAAGGCACTGACGGTGGAGCAAGTGAATGAGGCATTCCGTCGTTACATTGATCCGGCAAAGATGAGTGTGTTCATTGCTTACGATGAAGCCAAAGCGAAAGCCGCCGCACCGACAAAATAAGGCAATAAATAAAACCTTAACAGGGATTTGGCGGACTGCACCCGCCAATCCCACTCAGCCTGCGAACTACCCCTACTAACAAGTCAGACCTGCAAATTCCTTGCGACCCGCATGAATACTAGGGGGTTGTGTCGCAGTAAGGTAGAACAAGCACACGTAAAGGGTTCTGTTGCAATCGCGAGTCCAAGGCCACCAAATCAGCTCAAACAGCACTCACTGAGACTTAGTTCTTTTTTGTCACAACTTACATCACCTCATCTGAATCAGATTTAATCAGCATTTTTCTATAAATCATCATTGCAGGTATTTGACTAGTGGCCTGTGGGATGGAGTCTCAAAATCATCGATCTTCCAACACGACTCCTTATTTGAACGTTTGAGTAAAACGATAGCACTGATGGAGCGAGGTTTTTTTAGGGGATCAAATTTAAATTTAAGAAACACCCTGACACTTGCATCTGTTTCATTTTCACTTATTAACTTTATTATTGGCTGACCTACAATATCACCATCCTGGGCGTCAGTCCAAGGATCCCAATCAATTCGACAGCTATCGCCTTTCGATTTGCACTTAAATTCTGCAACTAATAAGGACTTAAAATTATCTGTAAATGGAGTGTACAAATTAGAGGGATCTTTAAAAGCAAAACTATAATCTTGACGATAGAATCCTTCCGTTAACACCTTTGAGTTCGGGCAAGCAGCGAAACTAACCTTGCAAACAAGCATGCCTATTGACAATAAAAGTTGCAAAATAAGACGTCGAAGTAGATTTGTTTTCAAATTATTCAAATTTTTCGCCTAATTATTTTATTTATTATGTAAACCTCCCCCAATCAGTGCCATGTATTACTAGAGTTTTGAGGTTGATGAAATAATCGGTATTCAACAGGTGTCATCCCGTTGAGAGAATCATGTGGACATTGCTCGTT
>NZ_JBMPOQ010000017.1:0-77744 GCF_049340505.1 Undibacterium sp. Dicai25W
ATGTGCTTCATATGTCTGTGCCCCTTGCAAATATTCACGTCTATTCACTGATTGTAGTTTCAAGAGAACAAAGGAGATGTTATGAAGTCATTAAAAGGACGTTTAATTTTTGTCATTGCTTTATTGGTCACTGTTTGCACGGTATTTTTAACCGTTGGCAGTTATCTCCGGATGCGGTCGCAAATTGAAAATGACTTGAATAACGAAATCCGCGGAGTGGCAACGAGTTACAACGCTGTATTAAGTAACTGGATACAAATTAACACTTCACTTGTTGAGAGCTTGGCAAAATCTCTGGGCGAAGGCACTGATCTACAAGCCAGTTTAGCAATGATACGTGGCGGTGGTAATTTCCTCAGTGTATATCTCGGTCAACCAGATAAGACGTTCACCAATAATCCAGCAGACGCGCCTCCTGCTGGTTACGATCCAACGGTCAGACCATGGTACAAAGGTGCAATTGAGGCCAAAAAACCGATTGTGACTTCGGCTTACATGGGCGTTACCCCTCCTGGACTAATGATCTCCTTCGCTGCGCCAGTTAAAGGCGGCGAGGGCGGCGTTGCCGCTGCTGACGTTTTTCTTACTAAGATTGTCGATCAAATTCTCAACGTTAAGCTGACGGGCGATGGGTATGCGTTTTTGTTAGATAAATCTGGCCAGGTATTAGCACATTCGGATCAGACTAAAGTTTTAAAGCCTGCGAAAGACATCGCACCAGAGCTGGCTTTGGATAATTTAAGTAAGCTCGCCAAAAATACCGACCCGATAGAAACGGTCATCGCTGACAAAGCTAGCTTTTTGTTTTTGCAACCAGTCACTGGTTCAGACATGTACCTCGCATTAGTCGTTGATAAAAAGAAAGCGCTCGCTTCTTTGGATCAATTACTGATGATCTCTGCCATTGTGCTGATCGTGCTGCTGGCGATTATCGTACCAGCTTCAACCTGGTTGGTCGGACACATGCTCTCCGGTTTGCAACGTGTACGTGATGCGATGGCGGATATTGCAGCAGGTGGTGGTGATCTGAGTCGTCAAATCAACGTGGAAGGTGAAGATGAAGTCGCACAAACCGCACAGGCCTTTAATAATTTCCTTGAGCAGCTTCGTGTCATGGTGGTGGACGTACGAAAAGCCACCGACTCCATCACCGTAGGCGCGACTGAAATTGCGACCGGGAATATGGATTTATCTGGTCGCACCGAACAACAAGCATCATCCTTGGAACAAACTGCAGCGAGCATGGAAGAGCTGACAGATGCCGTCAAAAACAATGCAGAAAATGCCCGTGAAGCAAATAAAATGGCAGTCAATGCATCGGATGTTGCAACACAAGGCGGTGAAGTGGTGAATAAAGTCGTCAGCACCATGCAAGGCATTTCAGACAGCTCGCGCAAAATTGTAGATATTATCAGCGTCATTGAAGGCATCGCGTTTCAAACTAATATCCTTGCCTTGAACGCCGCCGTAGAAGCAGCCAGAGCCGGTGAGCAAGGGCGCGGCTTTGCCGTTGTAGCGAGTGAAGTGCGTACCCTGGCGCAACGTAGTGCCGCAGCGGCGCAAGAAATTAAGAGCCTCATTGAAGATTCTGTCAGCAAGGTCAACGAAGGTTCTGAACTGGTAGATAAAGCGGGTGCCGCGATGACGCGTATTGTTGCTGCGGTGGATCAGGTTGCATCCATCATCAATGAAATCACGTCCGCTTCTGCCGAGCAAAGTGATGGCATCCAACAAGTGAATGTCGCCCTAGCCCACATGGACGAGGCAACGCAACAGAATGCGGCATTGGTGGAGCAAGCGGCCGCGGCAGCAGGCTCATTAGAAGAGCAGGCAAATTTACTCAAAACAGCCATGTCTGCATTCCGTATGGAGCAAACCCAATCAGCTCCACGCATTGCACCTGCAAGCAAAGTGAACAAACAGAAGTCCGCTCCACCTGGCTTACCGTATGAAGAATAAGCCAGGTATTTATTTAGATATTTGATTAATCTAGGGTAGCAGTCACCGGCGCATGATCCGATGGCTGCTCCCATTTACGCGGCACTTTATCGATCTCACACGCGCTGCATCGTTGCGCTAACGGCGCTGATAACAAAATGTGATCGATACGCACACCCTTATTGAGCCTGAATCCCAGCGCCCGATAATCCCACCAGCTAAACGATTTTTCTGCTTGTTCAAACTGACGGAAACTATCTGTCAAACCCAAATCCAGCAATGCCTGCAACGCAGCACGTTCTTCAGGTGACACCAGATTCATACCAACCCACGCCGCCGGATCATGGACATCGCGGTCTTCCGGCGCAATATTGTAGTCACCCAATATCGCCAGTTGCGGGTAGCGTTGCATTTCTTCTTGTACCCAATTTTTCAACGACGCCAACCATCTCAATTTGTACTGAAATTTATCAGAGTCAGGCGCCTGACCATTCGGCACATACGCGCAAATAATGCGCATGCCGTTGATCGTTGCCGCAATAATTCTTTGCTGTTCATCTTCAAATTGCGGATTGTTTTTCTGCACGTCAGACAGCGGGTGCTTAGACAAAATCGCCACGCCGTTATACGTCTTTTGCCCCGTAAAGGCTACGTGATAACCCGCTGCTTCAATCTCGGCTTGCGGAAATTTATCATCGGTCAGCTTGGTCTCTTGTATGCACAGCACATCCACAGGATTGGACTCCAGCCATTTCAGTACTTGCGGTAATCGGACTTTTAAAGAGTTGACGTTCCAGGTGGTAATTTTCATAGATGTTGTAAGTGTTTGATTTAACTGTGTATTTATTTGGAATTTGTATCTTTAATTATTTTGACTACAAATCGTCATATGCATGCGACTTCATCAATTTTTGTGTGTCTACATTATACGTTGTGTGAGGCTTTGCTCTACTTTTAGCCCGAATTGTAGTCTTTAGTTGAAGTGATTGTGATACGTGTGTTAATTCAAATACAATAGTGCATTTTTTTACACAAAGAGGAATATTGTAATGCTCAGATATATTAAATCACTGTGGCTAATGCTGTTTTGTATGGCAATTGTCACAGCGTGTGGAGGTTCGGGTGGAAGTAACTCTACACCACCTGATTCTCAAAATAAGTCGGCGGCCAAGACATTTACCAGTTTCTCGATTGTTACCCCAAACACTCAAGGAATAATTAACCAAACTAGCAAAATTATTACAATAAGCATTACTGAATCTGTGGACATAAAAAAACTGGTCGCACAATTTTCCACGACGAGTGTTTCGGTAAAAATCGGAGAAGTAACTCAGGTAAGCGGGACGACTATCAATGATTTTTCGAGACCCATACGTTATACAGTGGTCGCAGAAGATGGAAGCACGGACACCTATTGGGTCGAGGTAATTGTGTTTGCGAAATCGTCTACTAAATCAATTACTGCATTTTCGTTTCCTGATTATCAGACAAGTGCGGTGATTGATGAAAGTAAAAAGACTATTACAGCAACTTTGCCAGTGAACGCAAATTTGACATCGTTGAAGCCTCATATTGAAACAAATGGGAACGATGTTAGTGTCAATGGCGTGACTCAAGTCAGTGATATTTCACTAATTGATTTTTCGGGTCCTGTAAGCTACAAGGTTACCGCGGCAGATGGTACATCGCAATTGTATGTCGTTCTAATTTCACGTGTCGTTTTATCATCTGCAAAAGAGATAACTTCGTTTTCAATTCCATCACTTGGCGTATCTGGCTCAATTGACAATGATCTTGGTGTCATCTCGTTGCTTGTACCTGTGAATACAGATATCAGTCAGTTAGCCCCCAAATTTGTTACGACAGGCTTGCTGGTGAGCGTGAGTAATGTTCCGCAGCAAAGTGAAAAAAATATTCAAAACTTTGCTAAAGAGGTTAAGTATGTCGTTACTGCTGAGGATGGCTCAAATCGAATCTATACGGTATCTGCTTCCACTCCAACCAATATCACATTGCAAAGTGATGTTGGCGATTACATTGGAGGCGGAGCGAGTTATTCATATGATAATAGCAATACCTCACTAAGTATTTCGACGAATGGAGCATCGTTAAGCGCTAGGGTAAGTGGAGATGAATCCTGGGACGCTACGTTGGTTTTGCCAAATACGCTCACTAAATTCGTTGAGGGAACTTATACTGGTTTGGCTCGTTATCCGTTTCACACATCCAGTGTCGGGGGATTTACTTGGTCTGGCGAGGGACGTGGATGTAATACCTCAACAACGAACGTGGTGATTAAAAATGTTCGGTATGTCGGAAGCGAATTGTCCCATATCGACCTAAAGTTTGATCAGCACTGTGAGAATGGTATACCGTCACTTCATGGCTCAATTGTATATAACAAATACGATGTAACAAAAATAAGTGGTCCTGTTAATCCTATTCCCACAAATTTGTGGAAACCAATGCAAGGTAAAATACCGAATTCTGGAAACTACGTTTACTTGCAGAGTGATGTCGGTGACTACATTGGTCAAGGCAGGGAATATTTGTATCAAGGAGCAACAGATCAAATACGGGTTACTGACGGATCTTCCATCGGGGTAATTACTGGTGGCTGGGATGCAAATTTTACAAAAATGAATTCATTGTCCCAGTTGATCGTCGGATATTATCCTGATTTAAGAAGATATCCATTTCATAATCCTGCAAAAGGTGGTTTAAACTGGAGTGGGAATGGTCGGGGTTGTAATCAATTGACGGGGTGGTTTGCTGTAGATAAAGTTAAGTATGTTAATAATGCATTGAATGAGCTTGATCTTCGATTTGAGCAGCATTGCGAGGGGGCGGCTTCAGCATTGAGAGGAAAGATATATTGGTCGGCACAGAATGTAAGTAGCGGTCAAATAAAGCCCTTAACTATTCGTGAAGAGTTAGAGTTGGCTAAAACGCGCGCTATGTTAATTCGACCTACAAGTAAAAAATAGTTTTGTTGGGAGCGGCTTTTTTGGCGTTTTGAATGAGGGTGGCACAGTAATGTGCTGCACCTTGTTTTTAAGATTTTGAATTTCGATGCATGATCGCTAATTTTTACTCGGATATTCGCATCCAAAATATGCACTGTTGAATAGAGTGATATAGGCCTCGCGCTGAAGTTGGTTCAGGCCGATTTTAGATGTGCATGACGTTCTACAAAAAATAAGCCGCACCCATTTAAATTGGTGCGGCTTATTTGTGTACAGCATCGGTGCTTTGTAACTTATCCCGCGCGATTCATCAAGAACGTTGTCAGCAAAGGTACTGGGCGACCAGTAGAGCCTTTGGCTGCGCCAGATTTCCATGCGGTGCCCGCGATGTCCAGATGTGCCCAGGTGTATTTCTTGGTGAAGCGCTCGAGGAAGCAAGCTGCAGTGATGCTGCCACCAGCTGGGCCACCAATGTTTGCCATGTCAGCAAAATTGGACTTGAGCTGTTCGTTGTATGCTTCTTCGATCGGCATGCGCCATGCGGTATCACCAGTTTCTTTACCCGCTGCCAGCAATTCATCAGCTAATGCATCATGTTTGGCATCGTGGCGTGTAAATAAGCCTGTGTTGTGGTGACCCAAGGATGTGACGCAAGCGCCAGTCAGAGTGGCGACGTCAACGACTGCTGCCGGGTTGAAGCGTTCTGCGTAGGTCAGGGCGTCACACAGAATCAAACGGCCTTCAGCATCGGTATTCAACACTTCGATTGTCTGACCGGACATGGAAGTCACGATATCGCCTGGGCGTGTCGCTGAGCCAGATGGCATGTTTTCGCAGCTAGGAACAACGGCGATCACGTTGAGTTTGAGTTTCATTTCGCCGATGGCGCGCATGGTGCCGATGACAGAGGCTGCACCGCCCATATCGTATTTCATTTCATCCATGCCTGCGCCTGGTTTGAGAGAAATACCACCGGAGTCAAAAGTGATACCTTTGCCAACCAAAACAACCGGTGCGTCTTTGACTTTGCCGCCCATGTGCTTGAGAACGATGAATTTTGGTGGTTCTACTGTGCCGTTAGTGACGGACAAGAAGCTGCCCATTTTGAGTGCCTGGAGCTGTTTGCGGTCCAGAATCTCTACGCCCATCTTGTAATCAGCAGCAATTTGCTTAGCAGTGTTGGCTAAATACGTCGGAGTGCAAACGTTTGGTGGTAAATTGCCCAATTCTTTGGTTAAATCCATGCCGTTGGCTAAAGCGATGCTTTGCAGCAAGGAAGTTTTTGCCAGAGTGGCTTCGGTGGTGGCAACGGCAATAGCTACTTTTTTGACGCCGACAGGCGCGGTGTCTTTTTTGCTCTTTAAGCTGTCAGCACGGAAAATGCTTTCGCGGAAGGCGATCACTGCACCGCGTACCGTCGCGGAAATGTCGCGGTCTTTGATGCTTGGTAATGCCAAAACAACATCATTGGAGCCTAAGTTGAGCAAGGTACGCGCAGCGGCTTGTACTGCTTGCTGGTAGGCTTTTTCTGTTACTGTGCTGCCTTCTTCGCCTAAACCAACCAGTAACACGCGTTCTGCTGCGATGTCAGCAATATTACGCAACAATAAGGAAGAACCAATCTTGCCAGTAATGTCACCAGATTTCAGTGCTGCCGCGATGGCGCCGTGCTTATCTAAGCCGGCCGCTGCTGCGGAAAGTTTTTTATTTTCGAATACGCCAACTACGATACAGCCTGTCTTGATGGCCTTGTGGGCAGTTAAGGCACTTTTTGCGTCGATTGTTTTTATGCTAAAGTCCACGTATTACTCCTCTTGGTAAGTCTCGTAAAACAGACATTATAATCCTTCTCATGATTTTTCAACGCGCGCTTCGACGTGAATTGCTCAGCGCAGCAGGCGCAGTCTTCACAACATTGTTTACCATCACGATCACCGTGATGCTCATTAAGATCCTCGGACAGGCGGCTGGAGGTAAAGTTGCATCCAGCGATGTGGTCGCACTCATCGGCTTTACTGAGCTGATGAATATGCCGATTTTATTGATATTGACCGGTTTTATATCGGTCTTATTGGTTGTAACTCGTACCTACCAGGACTCAGAAATGGTGGTCTGGTTCGCTTCTGGTCAGAGTTTGACAGAGTGGATAGCGCCTGTGCTGCGGTTTGGTGCGCCATGGATCATTTTGACTGCTTTGCTTAGTTTTGTGGTGACACCATGGGCTAGTCAGCAAAGTTCAGATTTCAGAGAACGCTACGAAAAACGTTCTGATATTGCCAAAGTGTCTCCCGGCAAATTTCAGGAATCGTCTTCGTCGGACCGTATTTTCTTTGTGGAAGAAGTCGCTGGCGACATGAGTAAGGTGCAAAATATTTTTATTAATACGATTCGTGATGGTCGTTCCAGTATTGTCGTTGCCAAAGAAGGCGTGATAGATATTGATAAATTTGGCGATAAATTTCTGGTCATGAGTAAAGGGCGTCGTTACGACGGCTTACCGACCGCCCCCGATTTCCAGATGATGCAATTTGATAAATATGGCGTATTGGTTTCTAGTCAGAATGGTGCTTTGGTCGGTGATAACTCTGCAAAAGCCATGCCATTGAATGTGTTGTTGAAAGACATGGATGCCAACAAAAAAGCGGAATTATTGTGGCGCATTTCTTTACCTATCATGTGCACATTGTTGATGTTGGCGGCGATTCCGCTGGGGTTTGTGAATCCACGGGTAGGTCGTTCCGCAAACTTAATAGTGGCACTGCTTTCAGTCATCATTTACTTGAATATTATCAATATTTCTCAAGCGACAGTGTCGCAAGGCAGGAGCGAATTTAGTATGAGCTGGTGGCCAGTTCATTTAATGGTGTTATTGTCGGTGATCGCTATGTTTGCGTGGCGACTCAAGGTAAATAGCGACTGGCACCCATTAGTGATATGGTCCAGATGTAAGGCTGGCGTACGTGGAAAAGAAAAACAGGCATGAAGATTTTACAAAAATATTTTGGCACTGAAATTATTCGTTCTGTGCTGTTTGTGATGCTGGCGCTGCTGGCGTTGTTTTCCTTTTTTGATTTGATGGGAGAACTGCCTAGCGTCAATAAAGGTGGCTATCGTTTGCAGCATGCACTATGGTATGTATTTTTAGGACTGCCTGGCTATGTCTATGAATTTATGCCTATCGCTGTGCTAATTGGTACCATTTATGTTTTAGCGCAGTTCGCTTCTAATTCCGAATTTACTATTATGCGTGCTGCCAGTATGTCGAATGTGATGGCTGCTGGTATTTTATTTAAAATAGGATTCGTGTTTGTTTTGCTGACTTTTTTGTTTGGGGAAATCATTGCGCCTAATTCCAGCAAAATGGCGGAAGCGATGAAGTTAACCGCTTTAGGCGCGGCTGAAACACAACAATTCAGAACCGGTTTATGGACTAAAGATTTGATTCGTCAGGATGGTTTAAAAGGCGAGGTCATCGGATCACGGTTTTTAAATGTGCAAGAAATTCTGCCGAACCGCCAACTCAATCAGGTGAAGCTTTATGAATTCGACAAAAATTTTCATCTGGCACGTGAAGTGACAGCCGCGAATGCGGCATATCAGGGTAATAATGTATGGCGTCTTTTTGACGTTAATCAGACTTCCTTTCCTATGACTTTGTCGGCGGAAGATATTGCCAATGTAAAGAGCCAGAAGTTACCAAGCCTGGATGTGGTATCTGAAGTAACCCCTGATATTTTAGCGGTGTTATTTGCCGACCCTGATCGTATGTCAGCGATTGATTTGGCTGCATTTACGCGGCATCTGGCGGAAAATAAACAAGATAACGAGCGCTATCAAATCGCCTTCTGGAAAAAAATCACCTACCCGTTTGCCACCTTTGTGATGATGGCACTGGCGCTGCCATTCGCCTATTTACACGTACGTAGCGGCGGCATTAGCTTTAAAATTTTCAGCGGGATTATGATAGGGATGGTGTTTTACCTGATTAATTCCTTATTCTCACATCTGGGCATGCTCAATACCTGGCCACCTGTTGTGACGGCGCTGGTGCCCAGTTTATTATTCATGGGACTGGCGATAATGGGTTTGCGCTACGTAGAAAGACACTGATGAATAAACATACTGCATTGATCTTGTTTGCGCATGGCGCACGTGATCCGCGCTGGGCGGCTCCGTTCCAGCGGCTGCAAAAAATGACCCAGGAAAGTTTGCCGGATTGCGCCGTGGAATTAGCTTTCCTGGAATTTATGACGCCGTCCTTGCCTGAGTTGGTGTCAGATATGGTTGCAAAAGGCATCCAAAAAATCACGGTCTCTCCAATATTTTTAGGGCAGGGTGGTCATGTGCTCCGAGATTTACCCATCTTGATTGAGCAACTGAACGTGACATATCCAGACCTTGATATGCAATTGGCGACAGCAGTCGGTGAACAAGAGAGTGTTTTATTGGCAATTCGCGACTACTGTGTTAGTTTGGCGTAATTCTGTTTTATTTAATTTCAGTATTAACAGAATAATAGAATAATAGAATAATCATGGATATAGCTTACTAAGCGTTATCTTGCCTGTGTAATTTTTCTGGAATCATTTTTTGGAAAAGTTCATGTCGATTTCTCGTTTTGCTTTTTGCATTTGTTTGCTTTTTTCTCCGCTGGCGATGGCCGGGCAGATCCTTGCTGTTGGTACCGAATTTGCACATGTATTTGAGTGCAACAGTGACGGCGGTTGTAATGGCCTTGCGGTCGACATATTGCGCGCTTTAGCGAAGCAGAATGGCGATACGATCAGTTTTCAAATCTACCCATGGAGTCGCGCTCAATCGATGGTCGAAAACAGTCAGGCGCAGATACTGATTGGTCCTTATAAGACTGCCGAGCGTGAAATAAAATTCAGCTTTGCGCAGAAACCATTTTATCAAGATGTGATGGCATTTTATGTGCGCCAAGAACCAAAATCCGCTGCTTGGGATGGTAATTATGCTTCATTCGGCGAGGGCAAAGTGGCCGTGATCAATGGCTGGGTGTACGGTCCTAAATTTGAACCTATGCGCACGAGCATGAAGCCAACCTTAGCCAATTCCTTAGAAAACGGATTGAATATGTTGGTGGCCAAACGCATCGATTATTTGGCGACTAATTTGCGTAATTCAGAAGCGTTGGTAGCGAAGATGGGGCTCGCAAAGAAAGTCACGATATTACAGCCTTATATCGATAAGCAAGAAGGTTACCTCGCCTATTGTAAGACCAGTTGCGATCTACTCAGAAACAGATATGACGAGTTGTTTGAGCAACTGCGCACAAGTAATGCTCTGCAGGAAATGGCGCAAAGACACGAAGTGCGCTTACCGTGATGGTGTTTTTTAATCAGGATGCTTTGACCGTGCCGCGCGTGCGCATGGCCTCACCCATCATGACCAATACAGGGCCGCTACTGATGGGTAAGCCCTGAGACAATTCGGCGAGGCTAAGTGTGATGCTGCGCTCATCTTGACGGCTGCAATTTTCAATGACAACGACCGGTAAATCAGGCGGGAAGTTTGCAGCCAACATACGTTGTGCAGTCAACATCGCTTCTCTGCCACCCATATATTGCACCAGCGTATCGCATTCAGGAATACGGGTATCTGCAACTTCTCCTGGTGCTGTACTTGATGTGAATAAGGCGACACTTCGGGCAACGCCACGTTTGGTCAAGGGCTGTTTGACACTGGCGGCTGCAGCTAATGCCGTTGTAATGCCGGGCACGATTTCATAGCTAATACCGTGCGATTCCAAGGCGGTTAATTCTTCATCGGCGCGACCAAACAGCATGGGATCGCCGCCTTTAAGGCGTACAACCAGTGGGTATTGACGCGCACAGGCGACGAGTTGTTCATTGATGTGTTCTTGCGCAGCAGAACGTTGTCCGCTACGTTTGCCGACCGATATTTTGACGGCTTGTGGGCACAACTCCAGCATTTCCGGCGTCACTAGTGCGTCATACAGAACGACACTTGCTTGTGCCAGGATGCGAGCACCACGGACTGTGATTAAGTCCGCAGCACCAGGGCCAGCGCCTATCAGATAAACTTTGCCGAAAGGCGCTGTCATGCGTGTTACTCCTCAATACGTATCATACCTGCAGCCACTGTCTGATGGGTTACCTCATCAATGAGAATGAATGCTCCTGTGGAGCGGATTTTATCATATGCATCGGCAGCTAAAGCTTGTTGGACGTTGAGCGTAACGGTTGCAATGTCATTGAGTTTTAAGCTCGTTGCAGGGCTACGCTGCTGGGTATTGATATCGAGCAGGGTATCAACTGCGGTCACGCGTGCTGCAACTTGTTTCGTCGTATGTTTTAACCAGTATTTACGCCGCACATCCAATGCATCTTCAGATAACCAGCACAAATCAGCTTTTACTGTTTTTAATTGGCTCGCTGGCCTATCGGCACCCGCCAACATATCGCCGCGAGAGATATCCAGATATTCATTGAGTAAAATCGTCACAGATTGACCAACGACGGCCGATTCTAATGAACCATCGAGTGTCAGAATATCTTTCACTGTGGCCGACTGACCACTTGGCTGCACAGTCAGTTGATCACCTTTGCTGACTTTGCCCGCTTCAATCCGACCCATGTAGCCACGGAAGTCATTTGCCTCATGTCCGTTGTGGCGCGCAACCAATTGCACCGGAAAACGAAACGGTTCATCGTGGGACGCATCGTAGACGCTGAGTGACTCGAGCAAATCGATCAAAGTAGGCCCTTGATACCATGGCATCTTGTCGGTGCCCGTGACTACGTTATCACCAGCGAGTGCTGACAGTGGTACTGCATGAACTGCGCTCAAGCCAAGTTGGTCTGCAAATTTTTTGTATTCGGCCACGATACGGTCATACACGTTTTGATCGTAATTGACCAAATCCATTTTGTTGACCGCAACGATGACGTGCTGGATCTTGAGCAAATGAGCGATGGTTGAGTGGCGTTTGGTTTGCACCAGCAAATCAACACTGCCGTCATCATTTAATTTGACTTTAGACACGTCGACCAGAATGACAACCGCATCTGCTGTTGATGCACCGGTCACCATATTGCGCGTGTATTGCTCATGCCCAGGCGTATCGGCGATGATGAATTTGCGCTTAGGTGTCGCGAAATAGCGATAAGCGACGTCGATCGTAATGCCTTGTTCGCGTTCGGCTTCCAAACCGTCGGTCAGCAAGGATAAATCGATCGTATCACCGACGGTGCGCTTGTGTTTTGCGCGTGAGATGGCATCCAGTTGATCAGCAAAAATACCTTTGCTGTCAAACAGTAAGCGACCGATTAATGTGCTTTTGCCGTCATCCACCGAACCAGCGGTGATGAATCTGAGCAGGCCACGCTCCTGGCTAAGATTAACGTTAACTTGTTTTTCAATGGCGATAGCATTCATTAGAAATATCCTTCTTTTTTACGTTTTTCCATCGATGCTTCAGAAGTCTGATCATCCATGCGGGTCGCGCCACGTTCGGTAATTTGGGTAATCGCAGTTTCTGCAATAATTGCTTCTACGGTTGCGGCATCGGATGAGACTGGGCAGGTGCAGGAAATGTCGCCGACGGTGCGGAAGCGTACAATTTGTGTTTCTACCGTTTCGCCTTCACGTGGTGGCGTTAAATCGGTCAGTGGTACCAGCAAACCATTACGTGGAATCACCTGACGTTCGTGGGCGAAATAAATTTGCGGCAATTCCAGCTTTTCGCGGGCAATGTATTGCCAGACATCGAGTTCTGTCCAATTGGAAATTGGGAACACGCGCATGTTTTCACCGGCATGAACACGGGTGTTATACAAGTCCCATAATTCCGGACGCTGTGCTTTTGGATTCCATTGGCCGAATTCATCCCGGAAAGAAAAAATACGCTCTTTGGCGCGGGCTTTTTCTTCATCGCGACGAGCGCCGCCTATACAAGCATCAAACTTGTGTTCGGCGATAGTCTCAAGCAAGGTAACTGCTTGCGCGGCATTACGCGAGTCGGTTGCCGGATTACGCAAACGTACAGTGCCACGGCGGATAGATTCTTCTACTGATCCAATGATCAGGCGTTCGCCCAGTTCTGCCACACGTTTGTCGCGGAAAGCAATCACTTCCGGGAAATTGTGTCCGGTATCAATATGCACTAGTGGGAAAGGAAATTTACCCGGGCGGAAGGCTTTTTCTGCCAAGCGTAGCAAAACGATAGAGTCCTTACCACCGGAAAATAATAAGGCCGGATTGCTACATTCTGCCGCCACTTCACGCATGATGTGGATAGCTTCGGATTCCAGCCAATCCAGATGGCGATTGCTCGCGGCATCAATAAAATGTTTTTCTGTGACTGTATTCATCATTGATTTCCGATCTTTTCAGCTTGCTTATTGATACGAACTAATTTGCCATCGACGACATGCAAACCACATTCTTTTGATTCTGGATTTTCCCACCACCAGCGTCCGGCGCGCACATCTTCGCCAGGTTGTATCGCACGAGTACAAGGTTCGCAACCGATAGACGGGTAGCCTTTGTCGTGTAGCGGGTTGTACGGTACATTATTGCTACGAATGTAGTGCCACACATCCTCTTCAGACCAATCTGCAAGAGGGTTAAATTTTTGCATGCCGTGAGCAACATCATCTTCTTGTACGGCTAATTCTGTTCGCGTGGCTGCCTGTGCCCGACGCTGGCCTGTGACCCAGGCCTTGTTGCCCGCCAATGCGCGATTCAATGGCTCAACTTTACGAATGCGGCAGCATTCTTTACGCCTGTCTACGCTGTCGTAAAATGCATTCAAACCATGCTGAGCAACGTAGGCTTCAACTGCACTTGCTTCAGGTTTATAGAGCACAATCTCGGTACCATAGGTCGCTTTGACTTTGTCTAACATGCCTAAAGTTTCTGTATGCAAGCGTCCGGTTTCCAGAGAAAAAATGCCGATATTCAGTTTCTCGCGCAAGATCAGGTCAGTCAATACCATGTCTTCTGCAGCCAGACTAGAAGCAAACACCGCAGGGCTAAATTCCTGCGCAATGTTTTTCAAAATGACGCGGGTATTTTCTAATTTTGCTTCGAATTCTGTAATGACAACGTTCATACATCTGCTCCGGTACGTTCAGCACGACGGAACAGAGGATTTTTCTCATCCCAGGAAGTTTGGTATTTTTCTGAAAAATCTGTCAAACCTTTGATTGCATCGTGGATATTTTTATCGGCACGAACCGCAAATGCATTAAAACCAACGCGCTGCATGTAAAACAACTGATCGCGTAAGACGTCACCGATTGCACGTAATTCGCCAGTAAAACCAAAACGCGAACGTAAGTTGTAAGCAATAGAGTAGCCGCGACCATCTGAGAATTTAGGAAAATCGACCGCCAGCAAACTAAAATGAGCGATGTCGTCTTTCAGATCCTTGGCTTGTTCATCGCTGCTAAACCAGACGCCGAGATCACTGCGTTTAATCAGCGTATCTCTTTGTAATAGCCAGACTTTGAGTGGCACTAAAACCTTACCCGCAGGTACTTCTACGGCATCTGGTGTTTGTTCCTCGGTCAGTCGCAAGACGGTCCAATCATCGCTAACGATGGCTTTATCTTTAATAATGTCAGTCATGATGTTTTCTTTACTAGCGTATCCGGTATTAGTATGAAACGACAGAGCCAGCGTCTTCGCCGTGGTGTTCTGTGGTTTTGATCGGCGTTCCATAAACAAAATCTTTAAATGGCGTAATACCGAGACGTTGCGTGGTATCGATGAAGCGCTCATTTTCAAGGCGCTCACGGATGTAGACCTGAATAATGCGGTCAATCACTTCTGGCATCTGGCCAGCAGAGAAAGACGGACCAATGATCTTGCCAATGGCAGCCTGATTACCTTGTGCACCGCCAATCGATACCTGATACCACTCGCTGCCATCTTTATCGACGCCGAGGATACCGATATTCCCAACGTGATGATGACCGCACGCGTTAATGCAGCCGGACATATTTAATTCAATATCGCCGATGTCGTGCAAATAATCGAGGTCGTTAAAGCGATCAGTAATGTCGAGCGCAATCGGAATCGATTTCGCATTTGCTAACGCGCAGAAGTCGCCGCCAGGGCAGCAAATCATATCTGTCAGCAAGCCGATATTTGGTGTCGCCAAGCCGTGTGCTTTTGCTTCTTGCCATACCGCGAATAATTCACTTTGCTTCACATCAGCGAGCACCAGATTTTGTTCATGCGTGACGCGCAACTCACCAAAGCTATATTTATCGGCCAGATCAGCAACGAAATCCATTTGTTCAGCAGTGGCATCACCTGGCGGTACGCCTGGTTTTTTGAGTGACAAAACGACGGCGGTGTATCCAGCTACTTTATGTGGTTTAACATTGCGCTTCACCCAATTGGCAAACGCTTTGTTTTCTTCTTTGTGCTGTTCAAATTCAGCATCATGTGCAGGCAATTGCGCATAATCAGGCGAGCTGAAGAAACTCGCGACACGCTTTAATTCTGCTTCAGTCAGTGTCGCTGGACCATCTTTGATTTCTGCCCATTCTTCTTCCACTTGCTGTGCAAATACGTCAGCGCCGATCGCTTTGACCAAAATCTTAATACGTGCTTTGTACTTATTGTCGCGGCGACCGTATTGGTTGTAGATGCGTAAGATCGCTTCGAGGTAAGTCATGACGTGCTGCCACGGCAGGAATTCACGAATCACGCTGCCAAGGATAGGCGTACGCCCCATACCACCACCAACCATCACCTTAAAGCCGACTTCGCCTGCTTCATTGTGTACGACTGTCAGGCCGATATCGTGCACAGCGATCGCTGCACGGTCTTCTTTGGAGCCATTGATTGCGATTTTAAATTTGCGTGGTAAGTACGCAAATTCAGGATGGAACGTCGTCCATTGACGCAGAATCTCCGCATAAGCACGTGGATCGATCACTTCATCAGCTGCAACACCAGCAAACTCATCCGACGTAATATTGCGCATGCAATTACCGGAGGTCTGAATTGCGTGCATTTCTACTTTGGCCAGATGCTCCAAAATATCTGGTGCGTCTTCCAGATTGATCCAGTTATATTGAATGTTCTGACGTGTGGTGAAATGACCGTAGCCACGGTCATACTTGCGTGCGATGAATGCAAATGTGCGTAACTGCTCAGAAGAGAGCATGCCGTAAGGAACTGCGACGCGCAGCATGTAGGCATGGCGCTGGAAGTACAAACCATTTTGCAAACGCAAAGGCAGAAATTCTTCTTCAGTCAACTCATTGGCAAGACGACGACGTACCTGATCACGGAATTGCGCGATACGTTCTTTGATGATCTGGTGATCGTGTTGGTCATAACGGTACATCTTATTTAGTCCTCACTATGCGCTTGTTATACTGAATGGGTAGAAGAAGTATTGAAAAAATTTAGAAAATCAGTTTGGTCGCAACCAGCGTTAAGGTCGTTGCGAGTATGCCACGTAACAGTTTCTCAGGTACTGCGCGTGCCGCCATGGATCCTAGTGTGATACCTGGCAATGAGCCTATGAGCAGTGCGCCGAGCAAAGCCCAATCGATTGAGCCCAGCCACCAGTGACCAAATGCGGCAATCGCTGTCAGTGGCACTGCGTACGCGATATCGGTGCCAGCAATATGTGCTGCCGACATGCGCGGATAGAGCATGACCAATAAGGTCGCGCCGATCGCTCCGGCTCCAATCGACGAAATCGTGACCAGCGTGCCCAGCAATACTCCGGCGGCAACGGTGGCTGCCTGTAATTGGCGGCCTTGCAATTGCTTTTCTGGATGATTGTTGAGCCAGTTCAGCATTTTGCTTTTAAATAGCAAGGCGATCACGGTAAGAAATACCGAAGCAGCGATCGAGTAACGTATGACCTGTCCGATTTCTTTATTCAGACTACCAAAATATTTGAGTCCCAGCGTAGCGATCAATGCCGCAGGCAAAGCGCCGTAGCACAGCAAACGCACGATTTGCCAGTCAACGGTGCCACGCAAACGATGCGTAAATGTGCCGGTAGCTTTGGTAATGGAGGCAAAAGCCAGATCGGTACCCACTGCAACGGAGGGGGAAACGCCAAATAATAAGGTCAGCAGAGGCGTCATCAGTGAGCCGCCGCCAACACCGGTCAAACCGACCAGTGTGCCAACAGCAAATCCTGAAAATATATAAGTAAAAGTCATATCGCCCCGCGTAAAGTAACGTGAATCGTAATGAAACTCGGATATATTCCAAACTACTTAGTATTCATTTGCTTATATGCAGTTTTGATATATGCATAATCGGTGTGGCCGATATTCTCGTTATATGAATAAACTTACCCTTAGGCAATGCTAAATGTCACAAAATTTTTAATTATTGACTTTTAGTATAGGTTAAAAAATAAGTATTTGTAGAATTGACAGGGTCGACACACGATTATTCAAATTTCCGTATAATTTACTTGCCGTTAATTCGGTAGGTTGTACGTCTTCAGGGCGGGGTGTAATTCCCCACCGGCGGTAAATCTGATTTTTCAGACAAGCCCGCGAGCGCTTGGCTTAGCACTTTGAGTGTTTTGGCAAGGTCAGCAGATCTGGTGTAATTCCAGGGCCGACGGTGATAGTCCGGATGAGAGAAGATGCGCCTTATATTCAGCATTCATGCTTTGCGCATGAACGCTGGCGTTTGGCTATGCGTTTTTGAAATATCCCTGAAACGTCTTTTGCACTTTTTTATTTTGCGGAGCGTTTCATTATGTTAAATACCAATACAAATATCAATCCTAATGGTCTTTCTGAACATACTCAGTCTGCATCGTCCTCGATTTCTGTTCATCCGGAAATTTTCTCTTTAGCCCCCTTTGAACAACGCTTGCAGCTTGCCTTGGCAGATTTGCGCGATGGTCGCCCGGTTTTGTTGATGGACGATTTTGATCGTGAAAATGAAGCGGATCTGATTGTCGCCGCCGAAAAAATCTCCATTGAATCGATGGCGCGCATGATACGTGACGGCAGCGGTATCGTTTGCTTGTGTTTGCCTGATGAGAAATTGCAGCAACTTGAATTGCCACCGATGGTGAGCCACAACGAAAGCCGTTATGGCACTGCATTTACGGTGTCAATTGAAGCGAAGCAGGGCGTAACAACCGGCGTGTCGGCAGCGGATCGCGTTACCACCGTCCTCACGGCAATTGCTGCTGATGCCAAGCCGGAACATCTGGCGCGCCCTGGCCATGTATTTCCATTGCGTGCCGTTGCTGGTGGGGTATTGCAACGTCGTGGGCATACTGAGGGTTCGGTTGATCTGGCAACAATGGCTGGATTAGCTCCGGCAGCGGTTCTGTGCGAGTTGATGAACCCGGATGGCAGTATGACGCATGGAGCGCAAGTGCAAACCTATGCGTTAACCCATGATCTGGTTATTTTGACGATAGACGAACTTGCACAATATCGTAGCCAACATCCATAATGCATGAAATAGGGCAGGGTCTGTTTTAGAGCTAGTAAGTAACATTGAGACAAATCCTCTCAACACAGGGATGCAGAGAATGGCATTGTTTGGTTATCATTACTTAACTTAAGCTAGGTATTGATGTTTGTGTCAGCTTCTTCATTGCGTCTCTGTGCTTAATGACGTTAAGTTTTTAAGTGAGCACTTATTGGGTTAATGGGATGAGCGAAGTTGCAGTTGCTGTTACTGAGTAGCTCATTTTTTACAGGAGGCCAAGATGCGAGTTTGTTTGATGCATGCCTATGGCGTTTTACCGATCTTATTCGCTCTGGCATTTGCTCCACTCACCAGTAACGCAGAACCGGCCGCGTATTTCATCTGGAAAAGCAAAACATCTGACGCACAGGTTTGTGCACAGACTTCTCCAGGTGAGTTTTGGGAAAAAGGAAATGTCGCCTTCAAGGATCCTCATTGTGAAAAACCAAAATCCTCAGACGTGATGCCGCAGTTGCCTTTGATACTTGTTATTCCACCAGCCAAAGTCCATCAATAGTTCGTCAATAATTCCGTCATTTATTTTTCGACGATTCAGTGTTTAAAGCTCGAATTGAGCAAGTATTCCCTGCTAGCTCCGTAGTTCGTTTCTTTTCAATCACAGGATAATCAAGACCTCAGATCTGGAAAAGGCTGCATAGCGGCTTTTCTTCGCATCTGCTTGAACAACTGTCTTAGTGCCAGTGCTGTATGTTTGCACGTCAAGCCAGCCATTTGAAGAAACTGATAAAAAAGGAACCGCTATGTTGAATGAGCGTGAAGCAGAGAGTTGCTACCTTGGGCAATTTATTCCATTGCAATACCATCACAATATGTTGATGGATGCGAATCGTATGGATAATTTCAAAGCGGCGATTGAGCGTCAGGTTTTTGAAGGGGCTAAAGTTCTTGAGTTGGGCGGCGGGACTGGCGTGCTGTCCTGGTTTGCCGCACAAAAAGCAGCCAAAGTTTACTGTGTAGAATTCAATCCGGATATGGTAGCTGAAGCGCGTCGTTTGTTGGCAAAAAATGCCCATGGCGAGAAAGTTGAAGTAATACACGCCGACGCATTTGAATACCTGCCACCAGAACCTGTCGATGTGGTGATTTGCGAAATGATTCACGTTGCCATGTTGCGCGAAAAGCAGGTCGAAGTGATTGAAAATTTCAAACAGCGTTACACTGAAAAATTTGGCGGACCATTACCCATATTCATTCCGGAAGCGGTAGTGATGGCGGTGCAACCTTTGCATCACACCTACGATTTCTGGGGTTATCAGGCGCCAATTATTCAGTTTTTACAGCCCGGCGTTTTTTCTGCTGATACGCGTGAACTCGCACAGCCCGCATTGTATAGCGTGATTGACTTTACGCAGCCAAATGGCTTGCAAATTAAATGGGAAGGTAGTTTTACGATAGAACAGGCTGGTACCTTAAGCGCCTTACGCTTTGTGACAAAAAATATTCTGGCCGTGGTAATGGAAACCTCATCCACCATCGATTGGTTGAATCATTACATGTCTTTGCCAGTACCAGAACCAATTGACGTAAAACCCGGCGATATTCTGGAGGTGAGCTTCAATTATCGTGCAGGTGGATCATTTGCCTCGCTCCAAAATTCACTGAAAGTGAGTTTGAAATCGACTGCTGCTTCCAGAGCTGCGCACCTGTCTTTAGTGCATAGCTAAGATTTGCGCTATTACTTGCGCTATTACTTGCGCTATTTTTGGATGTTTGCATGCAAAAGCACCGGTAACGGTGCTTTTTTTATTTAAACGATATGGTGGAAAACTTTTGAGCTTGCGTGTTGTCAAAAGTACGTCGGGATCAAATTATGTAGACAAATAATTATTCATATCGTAAGTTGTTGCGCATATTGCTCAAGTGAAAAATACGCATTACTGTTGTATATCGTTTAGTTTCTTTTGACTTAATTTTGTCTGGGTTTTCATTTAGCTTATTCACGGAGTTCGACTATGTCTGCACGCATCAAGATGCCAATGTTTTCAAGTATTTCCGGTCTGTCCAAATTACCTTTTCAATGGACTGCATTGGCCGCAGTGGCTTTGTTTGCGGTAAGTCTTAACGCGAACGCGGTTGTCAATAACAAAAAAGCTGCGCCATTGTCCGTGGTGGCCTTGAAAGAAAATCCGCTCAAAGCGAAGCCAGGTGTGGGCGATATCGTTAAGGCTTCCAGCGCAAATGACTGGCGGTCGTTAGATCCGGAAAATACTTTGTATCTGGAATTGGCAAGTGGACGGGTAGTGATTGAATTGGCGCCCGATTTTGCGCCGAATCACGCAGACAATATTCGTAAGTTGGTCAGGGAAGGGTATTTTGACGGTCTTGCTATCGTCCGTTCTCAGGATAATTATGTCGTGCAATGGGCTGATCCAGACGAGAAGCGTGAAGTCAAAACTGCGAAGAAAAATCTTGATCCGGAATTCACTGTCAAATATACGCCCACGCTAACGTTTAATCGCTTATTTGATGTTGATGGTTATGCGCCGCAAGTTGGGCACTCCAACGGTTTTGCTGCTGGACGCGATCCGAAAACAGGGACTACCTGGCTGACGCATTGCTACGGTGCCGTGGGTGTTGCGCGGGGGAACGAAGTGACTAGCGGTGATGGAACATCCTTGTACGTGGTTACTGGCCAGGCACCACGCCAGCTTGATCGTAATATCACCGTGGTCGGGCGCGTGATGCAGGGCATGTCGCTGCTGACTTCATTGCCGCGCGGTACAGGTGCTTTAGGTTTTTATGAAAAGCCAGAACAAAACACGCCGATTAAATCTATACGCATCGCTGCCGATGTACCAGAAGCAGAGCGCACGAAATTGGAAGTGATTCGCACCGATACGCCAACTTTTAAAGCCATCGTTGAAGCGCAACGTAACCGTGGAGGTGAATGGTATAAAGTGCCAGCGGGGTACGTCGATTTGTGCAATGTACAAGTGCCTGTGCGCGAAAAGAAAGATTAATTGTCCTTTTCTCAGCGACTGGTTACGCATCCTTATTGATGCATCTGACCGAAAAAACTTCTCCGGTAATGCCGTATTTTTCCTTGTAAGAGTTTTGTTGGGTGAATATGGGGGATATTCTATGACGGCTTGCCGCTCTGGCAAGTCGCACGTGTCCATGACAAAGTTTGTACGGGGCTGTTATGATCTCTTCCCGCTCAGCTTTCCAACATGGTATTTCAAATGAACGCTTTAATTCACGCCAGCTTTGGCGTCACCGATTTCTGGACTTATTTTTTTGGCACCATTTTCATTGTTTTGTTGCCAGGTCCTAATTCGATGTATGTGTTGAGTGTAGCTGCCCAGCGCGGCATCCGCCCCGCATATCAAGGTGCATGCGGAATTTTTGTCGGCGATTTCATTTTAATGGTGCTCTCAGCAGGTGGTATGGCCACGTTGTTGAAAGGCAGCCCTACGCTGTTTTATGCGGTAAAGTATATCGGTGCAGCGTATCTTGGATGGATAGGCTTGCAGATGCTGCTGCATAGCCGTCGCGGATGGTTGCAGGCAAAGTCAGATCAAAATGTTGCTGCTCGATCAGATAAAGTTGCAACCGCAACAGTGGCGCAAACTTCGATGAGTCAGCCATTTACCAAAGCCTTGATCATCAGCTTGATGAATCCTAAGGCGATCTTATTCTTCATTTCGTTTTTCATTCAGTTTGTTGATCCTGACTTTCATTCGCCATTATTGTCGTATGGGTTTTTGGCGCTGATATGCCAGATTTGTAGTTTTTCTTATTTAACGGTAATCATTCTGGTTGGGGCGAAACTCGCGGATGCGTTTCGTCGTCGGCAACGTTTATCGGCGGGACTGTCAGGTGGTGTGGGCGCGATGTTTATTGGATTTGGTGTGAAGCTCGCGAGTGCTACTTTATAACTCATAGAGACAGGTGCAGAGCAAAAAAATAGAACAGTTTGCCATGAGAAAAAGCTGTTCTATGTTTATTTTGGGCGCGGATTATTACGGGAATTACTGGCCTGGATTGTTGATTTCAGTATGTATCGTTTCGATTGCGCTCATGATGTCCGGACTGAGCTGAACGTCAAATGCATCAATATTTTCTTTGAGCTGGGTCAGGTTAGTCGCGCCGATAATAGTGCTGGTAACGTACCAACGCGAATAACACCAGGCAAGAGCCAATTGCGTCGGCGTCAGGCCGTGAGCACGTGCTAATGCCGCATAGCGTTTGCTGGCTTCTAACACGCTGGCTCTTGTATAGCGCGGGCTCCAGGTTGGCGGGAAGATCGTCAGGCGACCATGGGCTTTGGCATCGTCGGCGTATTTTCCTGTGAGCTGACCAAATGCCAGCGGGCTATACGCTAGTAGGCCAACGTTTTCACGGAAGCATGTTTCATCCAGACCTTGTTCAAATGCCCGATTAACCAGATTGCAGGCGTTTTGTATCGAGGTCAGGCGTGGAAGCTGTTGTTGTTCTGCCTGCCGCACAAATTCACTCACGCCCCAGGCGCTTTCATTGGATACGCCATAGGCGCGGATTTTGCCTTCTTTGATTAAGTCCGCTAACACTGCGACAGTTTCTGCAATCGCGATATGCGGGCGTTCTAACTCTGGGTTGAATTGCTTTTGCCCGAAGATAGGTGCATTGCGGCTAGGCCAGTGCAACTGATACAGATCGATATAATCGGTTTGTAAACGCTGCAGGCTAGTTTCGATTGCAGCGCGAATATTCACAGCATTCAAATCATTCTCGCCACTGCGTATCCAATGCATGCCACGTGAAGGGCCCGCCACTTTGGTGGCCAGGATGACTTTGTCGCGTGCACCCGATTTTTTGAGCCAACTGCCGATGTATTGTTCCGTTTTTCCTTGCGTTTCAGCCCGTGGCATCACCGGATACATTTCAGCAGTATCGATAAAATTGATCCCACGTTCCAGCGCGTAATCGAGTTGCGCGTGCGCTTCGCTTTCGCTGTTTTGTTCGCCAAAAGTCATGGTGCCGAGGCAAATTTTGCTGACCTGGAGCTGGCTCGTACCGAGTGCGACGGTTTGCATTGGCGTTCTCTCGTTTAGGTTCTGACGTTGCGCAAAGCGGCCGCGCATTCTTTGACCAACGCTGGGCCTTGGTAGATCAGGCCGGAATACAGCTGTACCAGAGACGCGCCTTCACGAATTTTAGTCGCTGCATCTTCTCCGGAAAAAATTCCACCAACGCCAATGATGGGCAATTCATCGCCAAGTTCGGCCTTTAATGCGCGAATGACGCGATTGGACAGTTCAAACACCGGTTTGCCTGATAGACCGCCTGCTTCTTCAGCAAATGGCAGGCCTTTGACTGCGTCGCGTGTAATCGTGGTATTGGTCGCGATGACGCCATCAATTTTATGGCGTAGCAAAGCATCTGCAATCGTTTTGATTTGTTCCGCATCGATATCAGGTGCGATTTTCAGGGCGACTGGCACATAACGTTTATGCTTATCGGCCAGAGCTTGTTGCGCCGATTTGAGCTGGGCCAACAAGTTATCGAGTTCATCTGCCCCCTGTAATTGGCGTAGATTTTTGGTATTTGGTGAAGAAATATTGACTGTCACATAGCTTGCGTAAGGGTAAACTTTTTCCAGGCAATGCAGGTAATCATCAGCGGCACGTTCAATGGGTGTATCAGCGTTTTTACCGATGTTAAGTCCCAGAACACCTTGTTTATCCTGATAAAAGCGGGAAGACTGAACGTTGCGAACAAATGCATCTACGCCGCCATTATTGAAGCCCATACGATTGATGATGGCTTCTGCCTTCGGCAGGCGGAACATGCGTGGTTGCGGATTGCCAGGTTGTGCGCGCGGTGTGACCGTGCCAATTTCTATTGATCCAAATCCCAATGCGGCAAGACCATCAATATATGCACCATCCTTATCGAGGCCGGCAGCCAGACCGACAGGATTAGGGAAGTGCACCCCCATCACGGTGCGCGGGTCATCTGCTGGTTTGCTAAATAAACCACCTAGTCCCGATTTGCTCATGCGTTGCAGCGCCGGTAAGGTCAGATGATGGGCTTTTTCCGGTTCCATAGAAAATAGGACGGAGCGTGCCAGGGCATATAAAAGTTTTTCAGGCATAGTATTGATGAATATTGATGAAAATAGGAGATACGTATTAAAAGGGTGATTTGTTATTCTCTGTGGCAAGTTTTTTGCCGGTTGATTCTGATAGCTACTGGTGTTGCTTCGCTATGGCATTCTTATAACGGCTCCCAGCGACCATGCATCAGCGCATCCAAAGGTTTGAAGTTGATCTTATAAGCCATTTTAGGGCTTGCGGCAATCCAGTAGCCAAGATAAACATAGGGTAGCGCGAGTTCTTTGGCCTGACGTATTTGCCATAGGACATTGTAAGTGCCGTAAGACGTATTCGTATCGTCCGGATCGAAAAAAGTATAAACCGATGACAGTCCATCGGTAAGAATGTCGATCAGGCTGACCATTTTTAAAGCGCCATGCTGATCGCGAAATTCGACTAGTCTCGTATTCACCCGACTTTGCAATAGGAATTGTGCGTACTGATCGCGGCTATCCTGATCCATGCCGCCGCCAGCATGTCGGTAATGCTGATATCGCTGGTATAGTTCGTAATGCTCGTTTGAATAGGCGAGTGCGGTGACTGTGGCGTGCAATTCGGCGTGCTTCTTTTCGGCGCGCCTTTGGCTGCGGTTAGGCCCAAATTCGTCAACTCGCACGCGCACTGGCGTACAGGCACGACAACTGTCGCAATGGGGGCGATAAATAAAAATGCCGCTGCGGCGGAAACCACTCTTGACTAGCTCTGAATAGGTATCAGCATTGATCAGATGGGCTGGTGTTGCCACTTGCGAACGCGCTTGCAGGCCATCCAAATAGCTGCATGGGTAGGGGGCTGTGGCATAGAACTGTATGCTCACAAAAGGCAAGTCATTGAGTTGAGTCACGTTATCGTTACCCTTGCTTTGCGCATCCGGTGCATCATTTAATTACTTGAAATTTGGTTCAACGAGTGGTTGCCAAGTCGAGATCGCAGGCATCGCAGTTGCCACTTGTATCCAGCTCAGAAAATCTGAGCGTGGAATCGGTCTGGCACCAAGCGACGCCAGATGAGACGTCTCTTGCTGGCAGTCTATCATTTTCACGCCATGTTCACGTAAGAAAAAAACCAGATGACTTAAGGCAACTTTTGAGGCATTGGAGACCCGTGCAAACATGGATTCGCCGTAAAACATATGACCTATGCAAACGCCATAGGCGCCACCTACCAATTCTCCATCCAGCCATACCTCTGACGAATGCGCAAAACCTGCGCGGTGCAAGGCACAATAGCCTGCCACAATATCTTCCGAGATCCAGGTGCCAGCGCCATCTCTGCGCGGGGCTGCGCAGGCGCGCATGACTTGTTCAAACGCACTATCAAAGCGAATTTCCCAGCGCGGGTCTTTTTGAATCTTCTTTAATACCCTCTGCAAACTGTCTGACACTTTAAAATCATCCAGTTGCAACACCATGCGCGGATCGGTTGACCACCATAAAATAGGTTGTCCTTCTGAAAACCAAGGGAAAATTCCATGTCGATAAGCGTCCAGCAGGCGTTCGGGGGATAAATCAGCCCCCGCAGCCAGCAAGCCTGGGGCACCTTGTTTTTCTGTTAATGCTGTGTTGACATTGGGAAATGGCGTATCTTTTTCCAGCCAGGGTATCAAGTGCTACTCCGCATGGGTTTGAAAATGTCTTCTTCATGGAGTGAAAATTGCCCACCCTCACGCACTTTTTTGAGATCGCTGAAGAAAAAGCGCAAAGTGTGACTGATAGTGGGGAACGCAATGTCGTCCCACGGGATGTCATTTTCTGCAAATATCTGCACATCCAGGCTTTCAATGCCCGCGGCATAGTTAAGATCCAGCAACGTCGCGCGATAAAACAAATGCACTTGATGTACGTGGGGGACGTTGATGATAGAAAATAATTCATGGAGCTCGATATTGGCGCCAGCCTCTTCTATCGTTTCACGTTGTGCTGCCTGCGCCGAGGTCTCGTTATTTTCCATGAAACCGGCAGGCAAGGTCCAAAAACCGAGGCGCGGCTCAATCGCACGCTTGCATAAAAGGATTTTCAATTCGCCATCGTGCTCCCAGACAGGAATGGAGCCGACCACTAATTTGGGGTTTTGATAGTGAATAGCGCCGCAAGCCGTGCAGACAAATCGTTCCCGGGTGTCATCAACAGGGATTTTCAGCTCAACTGGTGCAGCGCATTCAGAACAAAATTTCATAGCAGAATAGAATAAATTTGAGTGATGTCAGCAGTGTATCATCTGCCGAGGTCACAGAGATAATCAGAATAAAGAGGGCCGGCAATTGCGCATTGCAGTAAAATCGTGTATAGTTTCATTCTTCAGACGCGGGGTGGAGCAGTCTGGCAGCTCGTCGGGCTCATAACCCGAAGGTCGTAGGTTCAAATCCTGCCCCCGCAACCAGATTCGGCAAAAAGGCTTACAGATTTTCTGTAAGCCTTTTTGCATTTCGCGATATATTTTCTCAACATTTGCCGCATCGAAGATTCGAAGTTCTTCGGACTTCTCGGTCTATTTACCTGGAACACAGGGTTTGTAGAAAAAAGTCTGCTTTTGCTTGCTACAGATCACATCGATTGTGAGTTACGTTGAGTATCTATCTATCTGTCTTGCCACCTCGCACATCCATTAACGTTTCAATTAATTGCTGCTGCAATTTTTGGTCTGAATAGCGCATCGATGTGTGGGATTAAAAAACACGATATTTCGATCGCCTTTCGGATCGTTCATCAAAGTGCAATTCCTTTGAGCGCAGATAATTTTTTGATTAATTGATATTCGAAAATTTCGATGATACTTCATGAAATTTTCCGTTTTTCATTTTCTTTTTACTATTTCATAATGCGAGTCCTGAAGTCATCGAGACTGGAATGTCAGCCGGTGCCAGAGGAATTTGATCTCATTCATATTCGAATTACTTGCATATTTTTTGTAAAACCAAGGAGAAATTCATGCCAATCGCCAAAGCTCAGCCAGGAAACACTTTACTTAATCCAAGCAATCATGCCTTGATCATGATTGATCATCAATCTCAAATGGCATTTGCCACCAAATCCATCGATCCGGTTCAGCTTCGTAACAATACTGCTTTAGTGGCGAAAGCGGCGAAAGAATTTAAGGTAGCCACGATCCTGACGACGGTCGCAGAAAAATCATTTTCGGGCCCGATGTTTGATGAAATCAAATCTGTTTTCCCGGAACATGACGTGATTGATCGCACTACGATGAATACCTGGGAAGACGCGCGTATTGCTGATCGCGTTAATTCATTTGGTAAAGATAAAATTGTTTTTGCCGGGCTGTGGACATCCGTGTGCATCGTTGGTCCGGTTCTCTCGGCATTGGATCAAGGTTTTGAGGCTTATGTCATCACTGATGCAAGCGGAGACGTTTCTGATGAGGCGCATGAACGAGCGATAGAGCGCATGATTTTACAGGGTGCTCGCCCAATGACTTCTTTGCAGTATCTTCTTGAGTTGCAGCGCGACTGGGCACGTAGTGAAACTTATAATGAGACTGTCGCAACGTCGATTGCGCATGGTGGTGGTTATGGTCTGGGATTGATTTATGCAAAGACCATGTTTAACGCCAGCGAAGCACATTAAGCCAATAACAGTTGGGCAAAGATCGCCTCGTTTTTTATGAATATTGAATACGTGGCGATCGTATCAATTCAAATCAGTTTCACAAAAGAGGACAATAATGAGCGCTGAGCTAATTTTATATAATGGCCATTTTCATACCTTGGATAAGCAACATCCCATTGCAAGTGCAGTCGCGATTGAGGATGGAAAATTTGTCGCTGTCGGTGAAACTGAAGAAGTAATGCGCTTGCGTGATTCAGCGACCAAGTTAGTCGATTTGGCTGGCCACACAGTTATTCCGGGGTTGAACGATTCCCACATGCATTTGATACGTGGTGGCTTGAACTATAACCTTGAGCTTCGCTGGGAGGGGATACCATCATTGGCGGATGCTTTAATGATGTTGAAGGAGCAGGCATTGCGTACGCCATCCCCGCAATGGGTGCGGGTAGTGGGAGGGTGGACGGAATTTCAATTTGCTGAAAAGAGAATGCCCACGCTGGAAGAAATTAATGCAGCAGCACCAGATACGCCTGTTTTTATTTTGCATTTGTATGATCGCGCGCTGCTCAATCGAGCCGCCCTACGTGCAGTTGGCTACACTAAAGACACACCCAATCCGCCGGGCGGAGAAATTCAACGCGATAAGCACGGTAACCCAACCGGCATGTTAGTGGCAAAACCAAATGCCATGATTCTCTATTCTACCCTGGCAAAAGGTCCGACTTTACCGCTTGAACAGCAGATCAATTCGACCCGGCAGTTCATGCGCGAGTTGAACCGGCTTGGTGTCACGAGTGTGATTGACGCAGGTGGTGGATTTCAGAATTATCCCGAAGATTATCAAATTGTTGATCAACTGGCGAAAGAAAACCAACTAACCATACGTATTGCTTATAACCTCTTTACCCAACGCAAGGGGCAGGAATTAGACGATTTCCAAAAATGGACAGACATGGTTACTCCAGGGCAGGGTGATGATTACTTTCGGCATAACGGTGCCGGTGAAATGTTGGTTTTTTCGGCTGCCGATTTTGAAGATTTTCTTGAGCCTCGTCCTGAGCTGGCAGCAGGTATGGAAGACGAACTTGAAAAGGTTGTCCGTCACCTTGTTGCTAATAGATGGCCTTTCCGTTTGCATGCCACTTACGACGAATCGATTAGCCGTATGCTCGATGTGTTCGAAAAAGTCAATCGAGACATTCCATTCGCTGGTTTGCATTGGATGTTTGACCATGCGGAAACCATTAGTCAGCGCAATATTGATCGCGTAAGTGCTTTAGGTGGTGGTATTGCGATTCAACACAGAATGGCGTTTCAAGGTGAGTATTTTGCCGAACGTTATGGGCTTGAAGCTGCAAAGAATACGCCACCGATTAATCGTATGCTAGCAAGTGGCGTACCAGTCGGTGCTGGTACTGATGCCACCCGCGTTGCCAGCTATAACCCGTGGACAGCCTTATATTGGCTGGTCTCTGGTCGAACGGTGGGTGGAATGACTTTGTATGATCAGGCTGGCGTTTTGCCGCGTGAAACGGCGCTTGAATTGTGGACAGCCGGCAGTGCCTGGTTTTCTAACGAACAAGGAAAAAAAGGTCGGATTAAGGTGGGACAATTGGCTGATCTCGCCGCACTATCCAGTGATTTTTTTAGTGTTGACGAAGATAGCATCAAATCAATCGAGTCAGTGCTCACGGTCGTCGGCGGCAAGATCGTTTATGGTGCATCAACGTTCGCAACATTTGGGCCGCCTTCATTGCCTGTGCTGCCGGATTGGTCTCCGGTTAGGACTGTTCCCGGTCATTGGAAACCCGTATTGCAGAAGCAAACTAGCTTGCCACACCAATGTGCTGGTGCATGTGGTGTGCACGCGCATGCGCATGATGTCGCACGAAGATCGTCTGTGCCTGTATCAAGCAATACGGGTTTTTGGGGTGCGCTTGGATGTAGCTGCTTTGCCTTTTAAAGGAGAATACGACCATGACCATGCGTTTAAAGAAAATTTTACTCGGCTTATCACTATCATTATGTGTTGGGCTTGCGTGCCGAATGGCAAAAATTCCCGTTCCTTCACCCCCGGTATTGAGTGGAGCTTTGTTGGTGTTTATGATGAGCAGTGGTTTTTGGTTGGTCGATCGTTATTTGGAAAAGCGTTCCAAGCCGGAAGTTTCTGAGGGTATCAAATGATGGCGCTGGTTGCAGGATCGATATTGGGTTTGTCGGTGGGGGCGGCTTGTCGTTGGTTTGATTTGCCGTCGCCGACGCCACCCACGCCCGTGGGTGCCTTACTCGTTGTAGCAATGACTTTGGGCTATGTTCTACCCGATTTTATCCTTTAAATGATCGGCATTGATAAAGGTTAGTCAACGTTAGGCAGCGTTAATCAGCATTAATTTGTAGTATCAAACTAAGGAAAAATTACGATGGCATCGCTTACCTCATTTTTGCGTCGTCTTTATAGCAAAGATACAGAACATTTGCATGACTTGGGTCTGCTGTATTTGCGCGTTTGCGGCGCATTGCTCTTACTGTATGTTCATGGCCTTCCCAAAATTCTTCATTTCAGCAATGAGCTACAGCGCATTGAGGATCCTGTCCATATAGGCAAAGGCTTTTCACTCTGTTTTTCTATTTTTGCTGAGGTCATTTGTCCCTTACTGATTATTGCTGGTGTATTCGTGCGAGTTGCAGCACTGTCAGTCGTGTGTCTTTTGGTGGTGGCGATGTTTTTGGTTCATCCAGATTGGTCGGTTGCAGAGGGGCAATTTGGTTGGCTATTCATGATCATTTTCGGCACCGTTCTGATTGCAGGCGCAGGTCGTTTTTCTGTTAATGTAAAAAAACTATAAAGCTAAATTCAAATCAATCATCGCCTATGATATCTTTAAAAATCGCTGACACAGATCGACACCATCTGGTGCAAAATATCAGCTTAAGTTTTTTGGCCGGCTATATTGATACTATCGGTTTCGTTGCCTTGTTTGGCTTGTTTACAGCCCACGTGACCGGAAACTTCGTATTGATAGGTGCTGAGCTGGTGCGCCCGTCACATGGTGTCTTGATCAAATTTCTCGCGTTTCCTGCATTTGTTTTAGCAGTGGCATTCACGAGATTAGTCGTCATTTGGCGCGAAAAGCAAGGCAAGCCCGCAACGCCCTCTCTGCTTTTATTGCAGCTTGTGTTGTTGCTTGGTTTCTTGTTTACTGGATATTGCGCTGAACCGATTACTGACACCAGCACAACGATGGCGCTGCTGGCTGGTATTCTAGGCGCTGCGAGTATGGGGGTTCAAAATGCCGCTAGTCGATTGACCCTGACACACATGACGCCTACTACCGTGATGACGGGAAATGTGACCCAGCTTGTTATTGACCTGGTTGATATTGTTCGTCATACGGCCGATGAGGAAACACGTAGCCGATGCGTTAAATTTTTTTGGCCAGTGATTTTCTTTGGTATTGGTGCCGTCGGTGGGGCATTCGCTTATAGTCATGTGCATTTTCTCGCTTTGCTACTTCCAGCCGTTCTGCTTATTTACTTGTATTTTATTGAAGTGAGCAGAGACACCGCCTGAGCAATTAAACTCAACAAAGCAAGCTTGTGTATGATGTCGATTTTTTACACATCCATACATTGTTCAGAAATGGAATAAGCTATGTTCAGAATTAGCCTCGATGCTTTGATGATCTTAGATGCAATCGACAGGCGCGGTTCTTTGTCAGCAGCCGCCACTGAATTGCATCGAGTTCCATCCACCATTTCATACAGTGTTGCCAGACTTGAAGAAGATTTGGGTGTCCAAATTTACGACCGACAAGGGCCGAAAGTTAGTTTGACACGTGCTGGTGAAGAGCTCCTCAACGAGGGGCGATATTTGCTTCGCATCGCAGATGATCTGGAAAAGCGGGTCATGCGCGTTGCGTCAGGATGGGAGACTGAGCTCAATATTGGTCTGGAGTCCTTATTTGCACCTATTTCGCTGGAAACTGATATTGCTGCGTTTTGCGGCGTCGCAGGAGGCACACGTTTGCGCTTTTCACGCGAGTCCCTGACAGGTTCATGGGAAGCATTACTTGATCGCCGGGTAGATCTGATGATAGGTGCGCCGGGTCAAGGCCCCTCCGGCGGTGGATACGTGGCGGAAGAAATTGGTAAGATTTCTTTCGTATTTGCCGTCGCACCTACCCATCCATTAGCCAAAGTAAAAGGCAAAATAAAAAAAGAAGAATTGCTGTTGCATAAGGCAATTAGCGTTTCTGATACCGCAAGGCGCCTGGCGCCGCGCACGATTGGATTGATGTATGGACAAAATGTTGTTGCTGTTCCGGACATGCAAAGTAAGCTGGGTCTACAGTTAAGTGGAATCGGTTTTGGTTTTTTACCTGAACCTTATGCCCGAAAGGCAATCGCGTCCGGTGCATTAATTAAAAAAGAAGTAGAAGAACCTAAACCTGATGAGACTTTTTATCTAACGTGGCGGGCAGGGGAAGTCGGCGCCGCTTTAGGGTGGTGGATAGAGCGCATGCGCCACGTCGATTTGACGGGGCGCCTGATTGAATCGATTTCAGTTGTTTGATATCGTCAATCTGGATTACGTTGCATCATTTGATGCGCTCTCTGTTTTTTTATCTTCTTTCTTACGTTTTTTCACTCCAGGGTACGAGTATCTTTTGTAATCGCCGCAATCCCCACTCAAAGATAAATGCGATCAGAGCAATGACGATAATGCCCATCACAACTACATCCGTAACTAAAAACTGGGCAGCGGATTGAATCATAAACCCTAAGCCGCGGGTTGCCGCGATTAACTCGGCTGCGACCAGGGTGGACCAGCCGACACCAAGACCGATCCGGACGCCGGTAAGTACATCCGGCAAGGTAGAGGGAAGAATGACATACCGTATGAGTTGCCAGCGGTTAGCACCCAAAGATAAGCTGGCGCGAATGCGACTTTGATCCACGCGTCGTACACCTTGCACGGTAGAGATGGAGATAGGTGCGAAGACAGCCAGATAAATTAAAATCACTTTTGAGGTCTCACCGATACCAAACCAAATGACGATGAGTGGCAAGTAGGCGAGAGGTGGTATCGGTCGATAAAAATCAATGAGAGGATCAATTGTTGCACGTGCATAGCGATTGAGCCCGATAAAAATCCCGATCGGCACAGCAGTTACTGTCGCCAAAATTAATGCTACTAACACTCTGGCAATGCTGGTTACAGTATGTGCCAACAAGCTTGCATCAACAAAACCTTCGTCGGCGACAGAAATAAATTTCCGTAACACTGAAGCCGGAGACGGTAAAAATAGTTCTGGCACTACTTTTAAGGCACTGAACGTGTACCAGATCAATAGCAATATTGCAAACGTGAGCAGGCTGTAGGCGCGGTCAGGTAAGTGTTGCCGCCAGTGATGGAATTTTTGTAATGCTGGAGTGACTGATGCTGGCGTGACTGAAGCTTGATCAGATTGCTTAAGATGTTGAGGTGCTTTAAAAAATTCATTCAGCGCAAATTCTCTGGCTTGTTCGCTCATATAGGCACCTCCTCTTGGGCCAATAATTCTTGTAAAACTTGTTCGCGTAATTCGACAAATTCGCGACTGGATTTGATGCTGCGGGTGCTTTCGCCTTCTGTAAAGCGTCGACCAAAATCAAGCTGACGTATGCTATCGATGCGTCCGGGTCTGGCGCGTAGTAGTACCAAGTCAGTGGCAAGAAATAAGGCTTCTTCGACGCTGTGGGTAATCATCAGCATACCTTTGCCGGAGAGCTTCCAGACATGCAATAAATGTTCTTGCATGCGTGCGCGGGTCAGGGCATCGAGTGCACCTAAAGGTTCATCAAGGAGCAAGAATCGCGGCTCTACCGCCAGCGCTCGCGCTAAGCCAACGCGTTGTCGCATGCCGCCTGAAATTTTCCAGATCGGATAATCAGCAAACGCCTCTAAGCCAGTTACTTTCAGATATTTGTGGGTTTGTTCCTCGCGCACAGCTTTGCTGTTGCCTGCTAATTGCAGACCAAATGCGACATTTTCTTTGACAGTTTGCCATGGTAAGAGTGCGTCGTCCTGAAATACAACGCCGCGATCAGCGCCTGGTCCTGTGATAGGCGTTCCATCGATGCTGAGATGGCCGCTGGTTGGAGATTCAAAACCAGCGATCAGATTTAGTAGCGTAGTTTTGCCGCAGCCAGATTCACCGATCACAACCGTAAAGCTGCCGTCTTGCAGTTCCAGATTGATACTACTTAATACGTCTTGGGTTTGTTCTTTACCCGGAAAGCGGATACCTACATGATCAAGTTTTATCATACGATTTTACAAATCAGGACTTTAAAAAGGAGACAGGCGTTCAATCAGCCGTTCTGCAACGACTATCTGACGCGCCTGATTGCTCAGCGACTTCGTGCAGCGTGACAAATTATAATTGCGCCGCTTTTTTTGCGTACTGTGCATTCACATACGGACGATAGTCATTTAAGACTTGCTCTGCTTTTTTCTGATCTTTCAAAAATAACGACGTGTCACTGATTGCTTTAACCGTGCCACCAGCTAACAAGCGTGGTGAAATTTGTTCGTCGAGTGTTGGGAAAATCGAGCTTTGTAATAAGGCAGGCACATCCGCTTTATTAGCACCAGTTAATCGGGCAATCTTATTTGCCTGAGCGGAATCGGCGGTCCAGCCAGATCCGTGTTGACGATAGTCTGCATAGGCTTTTCCAGTAATTTTGACGAATGCAGTCACAAAGTCAGGATGGCTCTTTGCAAAATCTTTACGCACTATCCAGGCATCAAATGTTGGTGCGCCCCATTTGGCAACTTCAGCTGAATTGGTCAGTACCGTACCTGTTTCTTTGACTTTGCCTAAAGCTGGATCCCATACATAAGCGGCATCGATATCACCGCGCTGCCATGCAGCGGAAATTTCTGTCGGGCGAAGGTTAAGAATTTCTACTTTTTTCGGATCGACACCCCAGTGTTTTAAAGCCGCTAGCAAGCTGTAATGGGTGGTTGATGCAAATGGTACAGCCACTTTTTTTCCAATCAGATCTTGCGGTGTTTTGATATTGCTGCCATTGCGTACCACCAGTGCTTCTGCTTCACCAATTTCTGCGGCAATGAAGATGGTTTCAATCGGCGATTCGCGACTGGCTGCGGCCGCCAGTGGGCTGCTGCCGACATAGCCGATCTGGATGTCGCCGGACGCTACTGCGGTAATGACTTCGCCGCCGCTTTCAAATTTACGCCAATTGATTTTCCAGCCAGTTTGCTTTTCATACTCGCCATCTGCTTGTGCGATTTTGGAAGGCTCAACGACGGTTTGATAGGCGATGCTGACTTCTTTATCTGCGGCATACGTAGCGCCTGATAGCGCAGAGAAAATAGTAATTGCCGGTAATATTTTCTTGAATGACAAACCCATAAAAACCTCCAAAGGTAGTTGAGAAAAGAAGTGCGGATAAGCAGGCTCTTATTAAATGTTTTTCGAGCGCTTGAATTTGATTTTAGGTAGCTTTGTCACTATCGGAAACGAATCATTTCGATCATCGATATGCGAAATTTATTGATTTTCTCAGGCGCTTATGTCGAAATTGAATAGTGCTTGTTGTTCGTATTGGTTTAGCTTTTTTGGAAGTTAAGATGTTGAATCGTAGAAGATGGCAGAACACGAAATTGAGAGGGGTTTTCTTTTAAGTTCGTCAAAAAAATGCCCAAATTGCATAATCAAATTTGGGCATTGGTATAGCGTTGAAGAGTAAAAATTTTTATTTATACGGCGTCTTTCTTTGAGCTACCAGACGTGCGACTACTGATACCAACCGATCGACTTCTTCGCAGGTATTGTAGAAAGCCAGTGAAGGTCGTACAGTGGCCTCAAGGCCGAAACGACGTAAAATGGGTTGCGCGCAATGATGTCCGGAACGTACGGCGATTCCTTCTTCATTGAGCGCTTTACCCACTTCTTCGGTTTGATAACCATCCAGTACAAACGAAAGAACGCTGGCTTTATCTTGCGCTGTACCGATCAATCGTACGCCACGAATAGATTGCATGCCATAAGTTGCGTAGGCGAGCAGATCATGTTCGTAGCGAGCGATGTTTTCGATGCCGATGCGCTCGATATAGTCTATCGCAGCACCTAAACCAACTGCATCAGCGATATTTCCTGTGCCGGCTTCAAAACGATTCGGCGGCGGTTGATAAATGGTGCGCTCAAACGTGACGTCTGCGATCATATTGCCGCCACCTTGCCATGGCTGCATATTTTCCAGAATATCGCGTTTGCCATACACGACGCCGATACCAGTTGGGCCGAACAGTTTATGGCCGGAAAAGACAAAGAAATCTGCATCCAATGCTTGTACGTTCACACGCATATGCGACACTGACTGGGCACCATCAATCAATACTTTGGCACCTGCACGGTGAGCCAGATCGATGATTTCTTTTACCGGAACGACGGTACCCAATGCATTCGATACTTGCGTGACCGATACCAGTTTAGTGCGACTATTGAGCAAACGTGTGTACTCGCTCAAGATCACCTGGCCACTGTCATCTACCGGAATTACGCGTATTTTGGCGCCAGTTTGGGTCGCCAATTGTTGCCACGGTACGATATTGGCGTGATGCTCCAGATGCGAGACGATGATTTCGTCACCTTCGCCAATGTGTTGTACACCCCAGGTTTTGGCCACCATATTAATTGCCTCTGTCGTACCGCGAACAAAGATAATTTCTTCTGCTGAACTGGCCCCGAGGAACTTGGCGACTTTTTTACGTGCGCTTTCATACGCATCGGTAGCTCGTGCAGCTAACTCATGGGCGGCACGATGTATGTTCGAATTTTCATGTTCATAAAAATACGAAATGCGATCAATTACCGATTGCGGTTTTTGCGTGGTTGCTGCATTGTCAAACCAGACTAGTTGTCGGCCATTCACACGTTCTTGCAGAATCGGAAAGTCTTTGCGAATCGCGTGAACGTCGAAGGGCGGACGTGCACTGGCTGCCAGATTCGGCGCTGCACCGGCATGACTCCCCTGAGGTCCTGGATAACGCAACGGGTCAATAAAATAAAATGACCCAGCCGGATTGCTGGCATCGGCCGCTCTGGCTGAAGGAATCCCACCGGAGCGCAATGCCGGTTCTTCTGCGTTGAGCAAGCCACGGAGATCCGTATCCGTTGGTGTGCTAAAGGTTTGTAGCCCAGGCAGGTTTGCGCCGCCCGGATTACCTGCCGGATAGCTGCTTACATCACCCAGGAAATAAAAAGGCGTTGTTGGTGCAGGTGAATGTTGCTTTAATGGTTCAATTGCCGGTAGCGCTGCCGTATACCCAGCTGGTGCCACCTCGGCAACGGCGGCTCTTGGTGTTGCAGGTGGTGTGGTTGGAATGCCCACCGGAGCCGGATGCACTCCAACGGATTGTCCCACCTCGTTACGTGAAAAATGTCCAGGCAAACCGGCGGGCAAGTCCGGTGCTGGTACCCCGCGGAGAGGATTGCGTTCCCCATTGGGCAGGGCGGCGAAAAATTCGCTCGCTAACTGCGCCAGTTCTGCCGGGTCGGGCAATCCACCGCTCAGATTGAAGGGATCGTTACTCATTTAATTACTTGTAGGTGTCTGGATATTCATGAAACTTGCCGATTTCAACATCGTCAAGCACCGCCAATGCATCATCGGATTGAATCGCCAATGAGCAATACAGAGAGATGAGGTAAGAAGAGATTGCATTGCGGCTGATACCCATGAAACGCACGGACAGGCCGGGGCTTTGTTCACCCGCCAGACCCGGTTGGAATAAGCCGACCACGCCTTGACGTTTATCTCCAACACGCAGTAACAGAATCTTGGTTTTACCATCTGCCACAGGTACTTTGTCTGATGGCACCAATGGGATGCCGCGCCAGGTCAGGAATTGCGAACCGAACAAACTGACAGTTGGTGGTGGTACGCCACGACGTGTGCATTCACGTCCGAAAGCAGCAATCGCTAATGGATGGGTCAGGAAGAACGCTGGTTCTTTCCAGACTTTGGTCAGCAACTCATCCAGATCATCAGGGGTAGGTGCACCTGTCAGAGGGAAAATGCGCTGATCGTCTGCCACGTTAGCTAATAAGCCGTAGTCCGGATTGTTGATCAGTTCGCTTTCTTGACGTTCTTTGATGGTTTCAACAGTCAGACGTAATTGCTCTTTGATTTGATCATGTGGGCTGCTGTACAGATCAGAGATGCGGGTATGTACGTCGAGGACGGTAGAAACGGCGTTCAGGAAGTATTCACGTGGTTTTTCGTCGTAATCGACAAAAGTTTGTGGCAGATCGGATTCATCACGTTGCGAGCACGCGACGCGTACATCGCGTGGATTTTTGACTTTATTTAAACGGTAAATACCAGCTTCCACTGGCAACCACTCCAATAAATGAGTTAACCAACGTGGACTAACCGTGGAGAGTTTGGGAACTGTTTTTGTTGCATTTGCTAGTTGTCTTGCTGCGTCATCGCCTAATGCTAATTGCTGATTTGCTGCTTCTGCCATGGTTGCTCCTTGAAATAAGTCAATTAAAAGAAATTACTAACGGCGTCACAACGCCAAATTGACGCTGGTAACGGTAAAGCTAGTTCTAACAGTGCTTATCTGATGCATCTACAACAACTCACAACGATTAATATGATCATTATTAGTGTTATGAACGCATTCATAAATGTTACGGGTGGACGGTGCGTCCTTGTTGTAATGAACCCGCTTGCGTTACATGGCTGCCAGCGGGCACGTCTTGCGTAATCCATACATTGCCGCCGATGACTGCGCCGCGCCCTATGGTGACGCGTCCCAATACGGTAGCGCCGGCATAAATCACGACTTCATCTTCAACGACTGGATGGCGTGGGAGTCCTTTTTGTAGTGTGCCGTCGGCGTCAGCAGGAAAGCGTTTCGCACCTAAGGTGACAGCTTGGTAAATACGGACATTGGCACCGATGATGGCGGTTTCACCAATGACGACCCCAGTACCGTGATCAATGAAAAAACCAGTGCCGATGCTGGCACCAGGATGGATGTCTATTCCGGTTTGTGCATGTGCCAATTCAGCCGCGATACGTGCCAGAAGTGGTACGCCTAGCTGGTACAAACAATGGGCTATCCGATGGTGAATTAAAGCCAAAATGCCAGGGTAGCAAAGTAAAACCTCATCGACGCTACGTGCCGCAGGATCACCTTGATATGCGGCAATGACATCACTATCGAGTAAAGACCGGATGTCGGGCAGGCTGCGTGAAAAACTACGCACAATTTGCAATGCTTGCTGGTCAATATTTTCTCGCTCTTTACCCTCGTATCGAGCGACATACATGAGCTCTAGACGGACCTGCGTGTATAGAGAGTGGAGCGCCAGATCCAGGGTATGTCCAACATAAAAATCTTCGCTCTCCTGACGCAGTTCTACCGGACCCAGACGCATAGGAAATAAAGCGCCACGCAAACCAGCCATAATTTCGGACACAGCTTCGCGCGACGGTAACTCACGCCCGCCTGGTTCTGTTGAGCGTTGTCTGCCTTCTCGCCATTGGTGTCTGACTGCTGCTAATTCACTGACTACCCGGTCTATATCAAAAACTGGTGTTCGTACTTCGTAAGTGACCGGCGCTTTATTGCTCATTCCTGTTGACTCCAATGCTTAAGCAAAACGATTAACTTTGTACCCAGGGCAATCCATGAAAACGCCAACCATCTGCGCTGCCACGATGTTGCTCTGCATTGAGTTCACCTTCAAAGCCCTCGAGTACATTATAGATGTCAGTGAACCCGGCTTTTTTTGCTGCATCGGCTGCCAGTGCGGAACGTTTGCCACTGCGACACAGCAACAGAATTTTCTTGTCTTTGCCGACTTTAGATTCCAGTTCACGAACAAAGCGTGGATTCCTGGTCATACTGGTTCCAGTTGCCCATGCCACGTGTACGCTGTCTGGCACAAAGCCAACAAAAGCACGTTCTTCTGCCGTCCGCACATCGACCAGTACTGCCTGACCAGTTGAAAATAGCGCCCATGCTTTTTGCGGTGACACTCCATCGGCGTTGCTATCGGTAGACAACAACGTACCGCTCACGGCATCTTTTGGATTTCCAGCGCTGGAATGTTCAAAAGAGGTGTCCATACTTTTCTCCTTGTAAATTTCTGAGAATGGCCATTTCTCGCGAAATAACGATTCCTGAATACAAGAATACGTAAGTCTCTTAATTTGGAAAACGAATAAAAATATATTTATATATGTGGAAAAAGATATTAGGGCTTAATTTCATCAAATTGAATCTCTGACTTTTGTTGGAATTTCATTTTGAATGTTCCACTTCTACATCATGCTGAATTCGACCAGGGTGCATTAAATATGGTTAGTATTGCAACGGTATTGGATGAATGGTAATTTGCAGTTAAATTTCTGAGATTTAAAACGTCAAAAATTATTTCTTGAGTTTGTGCAATTGGCGGTGATGCCAGAGGCTTATGCTACACTCGTTTTTGTCATTGCCGCCAAAACTGGTTCTCTGGTATCTTGCTTCAACATTGAGGAAGTTCATGACCAGCATTATCCATCAGTTAATGTTGTTCTTAGTTAAACTTTTTCGAGTGTTACTCCTCGTTGGTTTTGTCTATCAAGCAAACGCTGGCACTGTTCGTGGCGCACTTCGTTTTGAGCAGATTGGCGCAGAACATGGGCTGGAGGTTCAGTCGATCACATCGGTTGTGCAAGACAGGCAGGGCTTAATGTGGTTTGGTACTCAACGCGGCTTGTTCGTGTTTGATGGCTACCGGGCAAAAAATTTCCAACATATCAAAGATCAGCCGGACAGTTTGTCGGATAACTGGATATTGGCGCTCCATTGCGATGCTCAAGGCGATATATGGATAGGGACTTCGTCGGGTTTTAGTCGATATCACTCGGCAAATGGAAAATTTCAACAGTATCAAATCAGAGAAAATGTTGAGAGTCCTCCGCTCAATATCCGTATTAGCGATATTGTTCCCGATAAGGATAAAGGCTTGTGGCTTGCAAGTGAAAAAGGCCTGATTAATTTTAATTTTGCCAGCGAAAAATTTACGGTTCGGCGGCATGATCAAAACGATAAGCAAAGTATACGTGATGATGCGATTACATCTTTGGTATCTGATCTTCATGGTGATCTTTGGATTGGTACGCGGATAGGATTGGATAAATTGGATGTCGCGCGCAATGACATCTTTCATGTTAGTGAGAGTTCATTTAAGAAGCAAAGACCCGAGAGAAACTTTATCTCAGCGCTCTATGCGGAAGCGGATACATTATGGGTAGGAAGTTTTGCCGGACTGTCCAAAATAAATATCAGTAGTCCTGAACTTATTCGACAACCGGTGTTAACTGATACTGATTTAACGGACGAAAAAATCCAAAGTCTTTTGGTGGATAGTAATCATCAATTGTGGATAGGGACGCTGGACAATGGATTAACCCGGTTTGATCCTAAGACAAATGCGCTGACAAATTTTAGAAATCGTCCTCTGGATCAGCATAGCTTGAGCGCAAATACCATTGATAGATTATTTCAAGATACTAATGGCACGCTTTGGATTGCAACCCATTCTGGTGGCATAAGCAGTGTCGATCTTGCCAGTGGCGGATTTAAACGCTTTGTGCAGATAATGAATGATGCTACTGGTATTAATGATAGTCGTATCCGGTTTATTATGGATGCGGGAAAAAATCGCTTATGGCTCGGGACGATCAGTAGTGGTCTGATGCTGTTTGATTTGAATTCGCATGAATTTAAGCAGTGGAAGCATAACGCGAAAGATCCACACAGTTTAGTTAGCAATCAAGTTAGGAGCGTCCGGCGCGACAGCAAGAATCAATTATGGGTTGGCACAACTGCCGGGCTTGATCTGTTTAACCAGGTAAGGCAACAATTTATTCACGTCCCTTTAAGCGATAAGCCTGACATTAATAATATTGAAGATATTCACTTTGACCGTTCCGGTGGCATGTGGATTGCTACGCGTGGCGGGGTTTTGTATCGTCCAACTTCCGCATCCCCATTTCAGCTTTTTACGCATGATCCGGCAAATCCGCATAGTTTAATAAACAATTGGACATTTTCGATTATTGAAGATGTTGATGGAAATATTTGGATAGGGACGTTTAGCGGGCTGGAACGCTTTGATTCAGATACGCGTAGCTTTTCCCATTTTTTACATCATGCTGATAAAGCAGATAGTCTCAGTCATGATCGTGTTCAGTATCTGTACCGAGACGTCAAAGGAGTCGTGTGGGTCGGTACTTCTGGCGGGCTGAACCGCATGAAAAGGCTAAGCGGTAACAATATAAGTTTTCGTTTTTACCCAACTAAAATCGATGGTTCTTCTGAATCGATCGGGGCGATCGCCGAAGACCCACGTGGCAATATTTGGATCAGTAAAATCTCTGGAATTTCAAAAATTGATCCGCAATCGGGTGCCTACAAAAATTATACGGCCAGTGATGGCATCGTTGAGGGTTCTTATTTGATTGGCGCTGGCGCAACAACTGCAGATGGTCAAATTCATTTTGGTAGTTTTAACGGGTTTACCTCGTTTTTTGCGGATGACATTCGCGAAAATCATCAGGCGCCAAAAATTGTCATAAATAATCTGTCGGTGGTGAAAAAGACTTTAGTCAATCCAGGGGCGACAATTTTTTCTGGTGATCAGCCGTCCCAGGTTCCCAGAGAAATTAAAATTGTTTACCCAGATTCTTCATTCGACATTGAATTTGCGGCGTTGCATTTCGCTGCTCCTTCTCAGAATTCGTATGCTTACCAACTGCAGGGCTTTGATAAAAATTGGATAAATACCGACGCGTCAAAACGCTATGCTAACTATACCAATCTCGATCCCGGGCACTACGTTTTTAAGGTCATTGCCAGCAACAAGGATGGCGTTTGGAACCAGGAAGGGGCTAGTGTCATTATTACAGTAACTCCACCTTATTGGAAAACCTGGTGGTTTCGAATTTGTTCCCTGTGTGCCTTTGTATTCGCAGTGGCTACTTTATTAATTTCTCGTGAAAAAATACTTAAAAATCAAAAAAACATGCTGGAACTCACGGTAAAAAAACGCACTGAGGAGTTGCAAAAGCAGAAAACGGAAGTTGAGCAGGCACACCACAACATCTCTGTTTTGAGTGAAATAGGTAAGAAAATTACGGCAAATTTAGATCAGGAAGCGATCATTCGCGTCCTCTACGAACAAGTAAATTCATTGATGGATGTCGATTATTTTGCGGTAGGATTTTACCTTCCGCAAGAGCAGCAGATGATGTTTTCTTGTGTATTTGATGATGGCGTATCGTTGCCTTCATTTTGCTTTGATAGTCGCAATAAAATCTTATTAAGTACTAAGTGTCTCAATGATGAAGTCGACATTTTGATTAATGATTGGGAGTTGGAAAAAACTCAGGATGGGTTAATGCCAGAGTGGATATTCTCTGAGAAAAACATTGTTGATAAAACCTTGGTTGTAGGTTCACACGAGATAAAAACCAAGTTATCGATGTTATACGTTCCTTTTTTTGTTAGTGGCACGATACGTGGAGTCATTAGTGTGCAAAGTGAGAAAAAATCTGCATACCATGACACTGACCTCGATATTTTGCGTACTTTGGCATCTTACGTCGGGGTGGCGTTACACAATTCAGAAACTTATCAGCAATTAATTTCAACTCAAAGTCAGCTCGTTGAGCGTGAAAAATTAGCGGCATTAGGTTCTCTGGTCGCTGGCATTGCGCACGAACTCAATACGCCAATTGGTAATAGTCTTCTTATCGCCAGTTCTATTGAAGACCATCTGCGTGGCATTTCAAACGTAGTCGCATCGGGGGCAATCAAGCGCTCAGAATTTTTGAAACTTACCGAACAATGTGTAGATGCGTGTAAAGTTTTGCTCAGAACTTTGGCAACGAGTTCACGTTTGGTTAGTAGCTTTAAACAGGTGTCTGTTGATCAGACAAGTGATAAACAACGCAGCTTCAATCTCGAATTAACGGTGAAAGAAATATTGACCACGATGAATAATCAAATTCGTCTATCTGGCCATAATATTACTGTCGATATTCCTTCTGATATCGTCATGCATAGTTATCCTGGTCCTTTAGGTCAAGTTCTGATTAATCTACTTCAAAATGCGATCGTCCATGGATTTGATGGAATGAAAAATGGGGCGATGGAGATTTTAGCCAGAGTAAACGATCAACAGCACGTCGTTATTCAATTCAAAGACAATGGCTTGGGAATTCCGGAAAAAAATATCAAGCATATCTTTGAACCATTTTTTACCACGAAACTAGGTCAGGGTGGTTCTGGATTGGGACTCAGTGTTACATACAATATTGTCAGTTCGATTCTCAATGGAAAAATCAGTGTAGAAAGTCATCCTGGCTTAGGTACCACATTTACCTTGGTTTTACCATTGAGTGCCAATAGCTCTGGCGGTGTTGTTTGATGGTGGATGATGGTAGGGGATGTACTGAACACGCAACTGTGGCCTCCGTTTTAATTGAAATTTTCCGCCAGATTCGCGATATTGGGTGCAACCCATTGCGGTTCTACGCATTCTTGTAAATGTTCTGCCATAAACTGGATTAATTGCATGGCAGCATGTGGCAGGCGACGGTCTTTTCTGCTGACCAGATACCAGTGACTTTCTAGTGGGAAATTATGTACAGGCAGTACTGCCAGTTTTTCTTGTCCTTCATATAAAGTATGAGCAGAAATAACTGACAAACCAAGCCCAGAAGCGGTGCTCAGGCGTATCGCCTCATTACTTTCTATCTGCATGGTATCGCCCAGCTCTATACCCTGACTACTAAGCCAAGATTCAAACATCATTCTGGTTGCTGATCCGGGTTCGCGAATCAGGAAGCGTTCGTTTCTGATCTCGGCAAATTCCAGACTTTCACGGCTGACTGCCCAGTGGTCGAACGGTGCAATAATTTGTAGCGGATTTTTAAGTATGCGGGTCGCTTGTACTGCATTGCCACTTGGTGGATGGCTAAACACGTATAGATCATCCTCTTGCTTAGAAAAACGCTCCAGAATGTGCGCGCGGTTGCCGATGTTTAAGGTGACGCCGACATGTGGGAATAGCTTGTAAAAAGCACCAAGTATCCTTGGTAGTACATATTTGGCAGTGGTTACAATACCAATATTGATATGTCCTGAGCTGCCGCCACGTGCTTGCTCCAGAAAGCCGTTAAAGTCATCAAATCGCACCAGAACGTCGCAGGCTGCCCGGTATAGCTCCTCGCCGACATGGGTTAGTTCCATTTTTCCATCGCGATTAGCGAACAATGGCTCACCGACGGCTTCCCGCAATTTTTTTAGTTGGAGTGATACGGTGGGCTGGGTCAGATGTAGGGCTCTGGCTGCAGCTGAAATGTTGCCAATTCGGGCAACCTGTACATACACTTGTAATAGCCTGAAGCTCAAATGGCGGATGTTCATAGATGATTATCAATGCAATTCGTTGACATAATTTATTAGTCAATATACCGAAATGTTGGGACAATAGCTATCACGTACATCACCTGGAGTGCTTTTTATGCCGGATATTTCCACTGTTTTTCCTACTGCTGGTCCCTCATTGCAGGCGATGTTGGCGTTGTTGATACTTCTGTTGCCCGGGAGTTTATTGCTTGCAGCGTGGATGGCAAACCGTGGGTCGCAGCATTTGGCGCGGGCCTGGTCGTTTGCAGAGGGAGGGGCTTTGTTGGCGATGTTGACCGCTTTGCTTTCCGCGGTTGAGGTTGGGCTTAATGGTTCTGGTAGCGCAAGTTTTGCTCATTGGTGTCCTTCCGTCAGATTGGATGCTTTAAGCGTCATGATGTTATTACTCACTGCCTTTCTTGGTTGGGTCATTTTACGTTACTCACGTAACTACCTTGCCGGAGACAAGGGTCTTGCGCATTATCTGATCTGGTTATGCCTGACACTCGCTACAGTCTGGCTATTGGTTATCTTCAATAATTTGCTCTTGGTCTGTCTGGCGTGGAGTGCCAGCAGTCTGGCTTTGCATCAACTATTAATTTTTTACAAAGATCGGCCTGCTGCGTTAATGGCAGCACATAAGAAATTCTTTATCAGCCGGGCTGCCGATGTGCTGACGCTGGTCGCAACTTTGTTGCTGTATGTTCGCTTCGATACCTTGGAGTTGGATCGAATTGCAAATGCTTTGGTCAATGTTCACGAGGCCGATACCAACATAGAAATTGCCGCTTACTTGTTTGTGATCAGTGCGATTCTGAAATGCGCACAGCTCCCGTTGCACGGTTGGTTGCTGCAAGTGATGGAAGCACCAACGCCGGTGTCTGCTTTACTGCATGCAGGAATTGTGAATATCGGCGGATTTATTTTATTACGTGTCTCTGGTTTGCTTGAATTGGTACCGGCGGCACAACTGCTGTTGGTGATGGTTGGTAGTATTACCGCGACCTTGGCGGCGCTGGTAATGATGACGCGTATCAGTGTCAAGGTAATGTTGGCGTGGTCTACTTGTGCGCAAATGGGCTTTATGCTGTTAGAGATTGGGTTGGGCGCATACTCGTTGGCCTTGCTGCATCTTTTGGCGCATTCTCTGTATAAGGCTTATGCGTTTTTGGCAGCAGGTGAAACGGTGTCCCGGCAGCGCATGTTGCATATAGCTCCGGCGACGCATCCACTGAATTTTGCACAGCTTTGCCTGGCGTTTGCCGGACTTGGGTTGGCGTTGATGTTATCTGGCTGGTTGACTGGTTTGGATCCGCGTCATGATGCCGTCATCTGGTTGCTCGGTGGTGTGCTGGCGAGCGGACTGCTGCCATTGGTCAGTTCGCCGTCAGAGAATCGTGGCTGGTATCAGGTGATACTGTTGACGATTTACGCATTTGGTCTCTCTTTACTGTACGGCATCTGGCACTTTATTTTTGGTCGCTTATTGTCTGCGTCAACGGTGCCCCCTTCCATTTTTAGTATTATTTTTGCGGCGATTTGTTTGTTTGGCTTGTTAATTGTGCAGCAAGTTGTTCTTACTCACCCTCGCGGTGCGCTGTCTCGCTGGCTCCATCCGCGGGCATTTGCCGGGTTTCATCTCGATGAAATGGTGACTTACCTGACGCTCCGTATCTGGCCTGCACGATTGACCGATAGTAAAAAAAATTATCCCCTAAACGTTGCTGGCTCTCGTTTTAATAATAAGGAAAAATTATGATGTCTGCCGTTCCGTCACCTTTGCCGGTCGCGCCGGTCGCACCCGCAGCGCCGATTATTCCTAATGCATCGAGGCGCCAAGCTTCTGTCGAAGATCAGCAAGTTACATTGGCAAAAGCGATGCAGGTGGCGTGCAACCGGGTTGCACCAACATGGCCGCTAGACAGATTGATTGCCGTCAATCCTTGGTGGGGTTTTGTTGATCAATCTGTACAAAAAGTTTCTGACATGATGTCCCATTTGTGCGGCACACGTCTGACCATGCCTACTGAATGGTATTTGGCTGAATTTAAGAGCAAACGTATTTCTGAGGCCGCACTCGCAAAGGCAGTAAAACAGCATGGCTTAACACTGGATATCGCGAGTTTCATTCAAGCTTGTTCTGCTAGTTCAAGTGAATCTGCCCGTTTTATGTTGTTGACAGATGCATTAGATGCGCAGCGTGATTTGGCGCACCAGCCAGCATGTCGCGATGTAGTGACGCACGCAATTGGGCAGCATTGTGCCTCATGGTTTGATGAGGGGCAGGCTCGATGGAAATTGACACACGCCACATCCCTATATGTGGCGTGGCGTGAAATTGCTTCTTATGACAATGGCCCATCCTTATTTACAGGTATTGATGGTATCGCCGACCGCATAGCAGCTTTGCCAGACACGCATGAAAAATTGATAGAAGTCGTCTGCGAAAAGTTAAAAATCAAACCAGAAGAATACGAAACTTACTTTACTGCTTTATTGTTGAGTATTAATGGTTGGGCAGCGTGGTGCGCTTATTTGAATTGGCAAGCGGGCTTGCAAGGAAAAACAGATAACCATTTGCAGCAATTGTTGGCGATACGGCTGGCGTGGGAATGGGTGCTTGCCGATAGCGGTCAGCATGAAGATGTGGTGGATGCGTGGCATGCTCAGCGCGGTCTGCCGGTGAATGAGTCTGGCAACTCCTACGACTGGGTATGGCAAGATGCTTTGGAATTAACATGGCAAGCACAGGTGAATCAAGGTCTTGCACTACAGGTTAAATCAACACCTGAATCTACAAAATCTGTGCGACCAGCGATGCAAGCGGTGTTTTGTATTGATGTGCGCTCAGAACGTATGCGTCGTGCGTTGGAAGCAAGTGACCCATCGATACGCACGCACGGTTTTGCGGGTTTTTTTGGTTTGCCGATCGAATACTTGCCGTTTGCTGGTCATGAGGCACGCCCACAATTGCCGGGCTTATTAGCGCCAAAAATGCGGGTCGTATCGGTCTCAAGTGATCGTGAAAAAACGCAAAATTTATTTGCACAACGCCGCTTGCGGCTAGGTGTGGCTCAGGCATGGGGACGTTTCCGTACCACCGCAAGCAGTGGCTTTGGTTTTGTTGAAACGACAGGCTTGAGTTATGCATGGAAGCTCGTCAAATCCAGTCTGCATAGTACAAAAGAGAAAGCCGCCGACACCGCAGCGTTAAGCGCGTCAGAGCGTGATCGCCTGGTTCCGGTTCTTGAAAACATCGGCGTGGATGAATCGATCGATCTGGTCGCGGGGATATTGCGTGCCATGTCGATGACATCTGACTTTGCGCCAGTGATTTTGTTAGTCGGTCACGGCAGTCAGACTGCAAACAATCCGCATGCTGCAGGTCTTGATTGTGGAGCGTGTTGCGGTCAGACTGGTGAGGTGAATGCCCGGGTTCTGGCTCATTTGTTGAATCGCGTTGATATTCGTTATGGTCTGCGCGTAAAAGGCATCGATGTTCCTGAGGATACCCTGTTCGTCGCTGGGTTGCATAATACGACCACGGATGAAATTCGTTTGTTTGACGTGCAGGATGATGTGAAGAAAATTGCTGCACTGGAGCAGGTGCGTGCGTGGCTGGCACAAGCCGGGCAGCGCATACGCGAAGAGCGCGCTCCAACCATGGGTATGCCAGCGTCTAAACCGGAAGCATTGATGGAATCGATGCGCGAGAGAGCAGGCGACTGGTCGCAAGTTCGCCCTGAATGGGGTTTGGCAAATAACGCTGCTTTCATCGCCGCACCACGTCAGCGTACGCAGCATATGAATTTGCACGGCAGAAGTTTTCTGCATGATTATAACCATGCAGAAGATGCTGGTAACGCAGTCCTTGAGCAGATATTAACCGCGCCAGTGTTGGTGGCGCATTGGATTAATATGCAATATTTTGCATCGACCGTAGATAACCGTCGCTGGGGTAGTGGCAATAAGGTTTTGCATAATGTCGTGGGTGGTCATATTGGCGTATTTGAAGGTAACGGTGGCGATCTGCGCATAGGCTTGCCGCTGCAATCTCTGCACGATGGGGAGGATTGGGTGCATACGCCTTTGCGTCTTTCAGTGTGGATGGAAGCGCCACGCGACATCATTTCTGGCATCGTACATAAGCATGAAAAATTATGGCAGTTGGTTGATGGTGGGTGGTTGCATTTGTTCAGCATTGATCCCGAAAGCGGTGAAGTTTATCGTTATGTGAAGAGTGCTGAAAATGGCGGTGCTGCTTATCAATGGGTATTGGAGTCTGCGCAAGTATGAGTAATTTGTATCCCACGGCACTACTGACTTGTCATGGAAAGCAGGTGGCCCTCGAGGAGCCACTTGCGCAAGCTGGTTATGCTGTATTTACGGTGAGCGATTTTAATACTGATAGCTTGGGTACTTTTACTGGTGAGATCGCGCGTGAAGGTACGATGCTGGAAGCTGCCAGGCGTAAAGCGCAGCTCGCGTGTAGTCTTAGTGGTGCTAGGTTTGGCATCGGCAGCGAAGGAAGTTTTGGCGGTGACCCATGGTTTGGTATTACCGGTTGGGGACGCGAAGTTCTGGTTTGGTATGATGCTAAAGAGCAACTTGAAATCAGTGCTTTTGTTCAAGGTCCAGAAACAAATTACGCAAATAAATGTGTGAGTGATCTGGAGGAGGCGCTGACATTTGCCGCTGCCATCGGCTTTCCGCAGCACGGAATAGTGGTGGGGCAGCCGGATGGCATCATCTATGATAAGTCGTGTTCAGATATGCAGGCTTTGAGTATTTGTGTGATTAAGGCGCTGGAATACGGGGCGGTGGATTTGGCTACCGATATGCGTGCACATCGCAATCCTAAGCGTATGCAGATGATTGCGCGTTGTGCGCAAGATTTGGCGACCAGACTTGCTACCCATTGTCCACAATGTCAGGCGCCGGGATTTGGCGCGCACGCGCCGGTCTTGGGTGCGCTGTGTGAGGAATGTCACATGCCTACCCAGCAAGCACGAGCAGTGGTGTTTAAATGTGTTGCCTGCGGATTTGAATCCGAAAAACAGTTACGTACCGCAGTCACTGCAAATTACTGCGATTACTGCAATCCTTAAGTTATAAAAGTATGATTTTTGGTTTTTCTGGGTGTTGTCATGTGATCAGCGGTCTTTTGGATTTTAAAAAATAATATTGGCTTTGTTTTAGGAGTGGGGCTGACTCAGGCGTATAACTTTGACTGGGGAGTAGTTAAAACGGGTATAATGTAACAACTGAAAGTATGGAAGTGATTGATTTCATTGATGTTATGGTGATTTTAGATTCCACTTCTGATTTCGGTGGTTGGTTTGTTGAGCTAAATTTATTTAATAAATAATTAATAAATAGTTAATAATAGCTGTTTGAAAGTTCAAAAAAATCACCTAAAGCGTAGCTTTTTTTGCATGTAGACAATTTATTTTTGATTGCTACGCCGATTCTGGACTACAATCTAGTGTCTACTGAATTGATGGGTAGGGCGTAAAGCAGTTGTTGCGCTTCCAAAACTCCCTGATCTGCCCGCTTGACGGGCGTTGTAAGCAAAATGGCTTACAACAAAACTAAATACATAAAAGCGTGGGCTACAGCTGGGTACATCTCCGGTGTGGTTCTGTGTATGGCACCAATTAAACCCGTGTAATCTATTACTTGCATGAATACTGCTGAGGCAAAGCGAGTCCTCGAAACAGCCTTGTTATGCGCGCCTGAGCCGCTAACAGTCAACAACATGAAAAAACTGTTTCAGGATGCCGACGATGATGGAGATGTCGTTGGCGCAGATACCATCAAAATGATGCTGGAAGATCTGCGTCTTGATTGGTCAGATAAAGGAATTGAGTTAGTGGGCTTGTCAACAGGATGGCGTTTTCAAAGCCGTCCTGAAATGCGCGCCTATATCGATCGTCTGAATCCTGAAAAGCCGCCAAAATACTCGCGTGCAACCCTGGAAACGCTGGCGATTATTGCCTATCGTCAACCTGTGACTCGTGGCGATATTGAAGAGATTCGTGGTGTAACGGTGTCTTCACAGATGGTGAAGACGTTGGAGGATCGTGGTTGGATAGAAACGATAGGGCATCGCGATGTTCCCGGGCGTCCGGCATTATTTGCCACGACCAAGCAGTTTTTGAGTGATATGGGTCTTGCTTCACTTGATCAATTGCCGCCGCTACAGCAAGTAAGTAAAGGCGATGATCAGAACTCGGATCCGCAACCTGATCTTGAGGCGCAACTCGCTGGATTCGGTAGTAATGTGCCCGATCTGGTTGATATGGTTGCTGTTGCTGGTGAAATGGTTGAGGATATTGGTTCACTCGAAGACCCGGTTGACGCGGTTGCCAGTGAATTGAATGTGCCTGATGTAGTGAATGTTGGTTTAGCTATTGAAGCGTTTGATGACGCGGTTGCAGGCGAAGGTAGTATTGTAGCCATCAGTGATGATATTGATGTCGATGAACCAGATCACGTAATTGCGCTTGAAGTGAGTGCTGAATCGGGTGTTGATGTTGCTGTATCTCATGAATTAGAAATTTTAAGTAGTCAGGCTGCCGGGATATCGGTGCCAGATAATGAACTGGATGCTGATCAGCAGCAGCCTCACGTAGAATCAAATGAATTGAAGAATGAATCCCATGAATCCTGATGATGTAAAAGCCGATAAAAATCCTGGCGGCGAAGCTTCGGCCGCAGGTGCTGAAGAATCCAAGCCAAATAGCCGTGGTCCGCGCGGCGTTCGTGGTCCGCGTAATATGCGCCGCTCCCCACGTCCTAAAGTGGCTGGTGCAGAAGCGTCGGCTTCCGCTGAAAGTAGCGTGCAGTCTGCTGACTCCGTGATTGATGGTGGGCGCAGTGAGCGCGCTCCTCGTGCTGCTAATGCAAATCGTTCCCGCAAGCCGCGTGTTGAAGGTGAGCAAGCGGCTCCGCGCGGCGAGCGTGCTCCGAGAGTTGATCGCGGTGAGCGCCCGGAGCGTGGTGAACGTACTGAGCACGCCGAGCGTCCTGTGCGTCCAGTGCGTGAAGCTGGTCAAGCTGGTCGTGGGCCAAATCGCGGTAATGGTAAACGCTCTTCGCAAGCCAATGTGGCGCGCCGTGAGGTAAATAATCCGGATGACGTGTTTTCATTCGTGACTTCTGAAGCCTTTGATGCTGGCTTTTCTGATGCTGACGAGCCAAAAGGTCGTGGTCGCAATGCCAAACCAGTCCGTCGTGATTTGACTGCTGACGATGATGCGCCAAAGTTACACAAAGTGTTGGCTGAGGCGGGTCTCGGCTCACGTCGCGACATGGAAGACTTAATTGTTGCTGGTCGCGTTTCTGTGAATGGTGAGCCAGCGCATATCGGCCAACGTATTTTGCCGACTGATCAGGTGCGCATTAACGGTAAGCCTATCATGCGCAAAGTCAGCAAAAAGCCGCCGCGCGTGTTGATTTACCATAAGCCAGCTGGCGAGATTGTTAGTACCAGTGACCCTGAAGGTCGCACCTCGGTATTTGATAGTTTGCCAACCATGAAGCTCGGTAAATGGCTGGCAGTTGGTCGCCTCGATTACAACACAGAAGGTTTGCTGATGTTTACGACATCCGGTGATCTGGCAAATCGCTTAATGCATCCGCGTTATGGTATCGAGCGTGAATATGCCGTTCGTACTTTGGGCGAGTTGGAAGAGGGTATGCGCCAGCGGCTGTTGGCGGGTGTTGAGCTCGAAGATGGTCTGGCGCAATTCTCAAAAATTTCCGACGGTGGCGGTGAGGGTGTTAATAAGTGGTATCGCGTGATTATTGGTGAAGGCCGTAATCGTGAGGTTCGTCGTATGTTTGAAGCGGTTGGCCTGACCGTATCCCGTCTGATTCGTACGCGTTATGGCGCAATGACATTGCCTGCTAATCTGAAACGTGGTCGATGGGAAGAATTGGAAGAAGATGCGGTTCGCAGCTTACTGAAATTAAGTGGTCTGGAAAAAACTGCCAGCGACAAACCGGCAGCTGCTAAAGGTGGTAAGCCGTTTGGTAATAAGGCTGCTGCTTCCAGTCCTTACGCGCAGAAGCAGCCGAATTTCCCTATGTCCAGTGGGCGCGGTGAGTCCCGTGGTGAATTTGGTGCTGGTCGTGGTGGTAATGCGAATGGCAATAAAACCGGTGCGTATGGTGGCGGTGCCGCTAACGGTAATGGTGGTGCAACTGGAAAAAAACGCCCGCGCCAGCCGGATCCTTTGCAAACTGCATTGGGATTCCCTGATGCTGGGCAGCAACGTCGTGGTCCGACAGCCAGAGGTAGTGGTCAGGCGATAGGTCAGGGTATTGCAGCTCGCCGCCGTTCTCGCGGCGCTTGATTTGACGGATGAATTGTGGTTGTTTTGCCCTGTTTCTGATTGCGACGGGGTAAATAATCGTTTATAATCTGGTAGTTAGTAGTTTATGCCTGATGAAATTAAAATCCGGGCGCAAAGAAAAGATGGGCTTAGCCCATTTTTTTTTGGTTTTACCATTTGCGTGCCTTGACTATAATTTTTCTGGGCTTGTGTGTTTATCGGAGAATAGTTTGGTTTTGTTGGATTTGATAGAGAAAACCGTCAACGGTACCGGATATGATCTGGTTGACTTTGAGCAGGCTGAGCGCGGCCTGTTCAGGGTATATATCGACTTTTTGCCGGCTGACCTTGAAAAAGGCAATATTGCAGTCGAAGATTGTGAAAAAGTCAGTCACCAATTGTCACACGTGTTGACGGTTGAAAATGTTAATTACGAACGTCTGGAAGTTTCTTCCCCGGGCCTTGATCGCCCTTTGAAGAAAGTGGCTGATTACGTCCGTTTTGTCGGTTGTGAAGTTACCGTCAAATTGCGTATGCCTATGCCAGGCACACCAAACCGTAAAACATTTACCGGTGTATTGCACGAGCCTGAAGGCGAAAACCTGAAGCTGGAATTTGAAGTAAAAGATGGGTCGGCCATGCTGGAGTTTACGCTCGCCGACGTGGATAAGGCACGTCTGGTGCCACAAGTGGATTTTAGGAGTCGCAAAGCATGAGTCGTGATTTGTTGTTATTGGTGGATGTGCTGGCACGCGAAAAAAACGTCGATGAAGAAGTCGTTTTCGGTGCCTTGGAACATGCTTTGGGACAAGCGACAAAAAAACGCTTCCCCGGTGAAGTTGATATCCGAGTAGAGATTGATCGTGATACTGGTGAATTCCGCTCTTTCCGTCGTTGGCACGTGGTGCCTGATGAGGCGGGTTTGCAATTGCCAGATCAAGAAATTTTGCATTTTGAAGCTGTGGAAGATGACCCGGAAATTCAAATCGATGATTACATCGAAGAAGAAATTGAATCCGTTGATTTTGGCCGCCGTTTCGCCCAAGACACAAAACAAGTCGTTCTGCAGCGTATTCGCGATGCCGAGCGTGAACAGATTCTGGCTGATTTCCTGGAGCGTGGTGACTCGCTCGTAACAGGTACGATCAAGCGCATGGAGCGCGGTGATGCCGTGGTTGAGTCCGGTAAAATCGAAGCCCGTTTGCCACGTGATCAGATGATCCCGAAAGAAAACTTACGTGTTGGTGATCGTGTTCGTGCCTATATTTTGCGTATTGATCGCAATGCCCGTGGCCCACAAGTGATCTTGTCTCGTACGGCACCAGAATTCATTATGAAATTGTTCGAGCTGGAAGTGCCAGAAATCGAGCAAGGTACTTTGGTCATCAAGTCTGCTGCACGTGACGCTGGTGTGCGCGCCAAGATTGCGGTTCACACAAGCGACAAGCGTATCGATCCTATCGGTACTTGCGTTGGTATGCGTGGTTCCCGCGTTCAGGCTGTGACTGGCGAATTGGGTGGTGAACGTGTTGATATCGTTTTGTGGTCTGAAGATCCGGCGCAATTCGTGATCGGTGCTCTGGCTCCTGCTAATGTTTCTTCCATCATGGTGGATGAAGAGAAGCATGGCATGGACGTGGTGGTTGATGAGGAAAACTTGGCAATCGCGATTGGTCGTAGTGGCCAAAACGTGCGTCTCGCAGCTGAGTTGACTGGCTGGCAAATCAACATCATGACTGCTGAAGAATCTGCGAACAAGGCTGAGCAAGAAACAGCGGGTATCCGTGCATTGTTCATGGAAAAACTCGACGTTGACCAGGAAGTAGCTGAAATTCTGGTTGATGAAGGCTTCTCTAGTCTCGAAGAAATTGCTTACGTACCTATCAGTGAAATGCTGGAAATTGAAGCATTCGATGAAGATACCGTAACAGAGTTGCGTAACCGTGCACGCGACGCCCTTTTGACAGAAGCCATTGCTTCCGAAGAAGGTTTGGAAGGCATGGATGATAATTTGTTGAACCTCGAAGGTATGACCCGCGTTACCGCCGGTAAACTGGGCTTGGCTGGTATTAAAACACTGGCAGCTTTCGCTGGTCTGGCTTACGACGAATTTGGCGCGATTTTGGCATTGTCTGCCGACCGTTCACGCCATTTGATTAAAGAAGCATTTGAAGATGTGACCGATGATGAGATGAAACTCATCGACGCTAAATATGATGATCAGGCCAAGGCTTTGTTAGCTACCGCCTGGAAACTCGTAGAAGCAAAGTAATTCACGGGTTTCAAATTCATAACGCGCACATAGAAAAAGAGGACTGAATGGCGAGTAACAACGTTGCCCAATTTGCCACCGAGCTGAAAATGTCAGCGGATTTGCTGCTCACGCAATTGCGTGCGGCAGGTGTCGATAAAAATTCGACGTCAGATTCGTTGACAAAAGAAGACAAGGATAGACTGCTGGAACACTTACGTCGTTCCCATGGATCTGCTGTCGACAATGAAAAAAAGAAAATCACGCTGACTCGTAAAGAGACAACGGAGATCAAACAGGCGGATGCTACGGGCAAATCTCGCACCATTCAGGTCGAAGTTCGTAAGAAACGTACTTTCGTCAAACGTGACGAAGTCGTTGCTGACGATGCTGCGGCACGTACTCCTGTGGCAGAAGTAGAAGAAGTTGAGTTGAATGAAGAGGACGCTCGCCGCGAGGCCGAGTTGATCGCTCGTCAGGAAGCAGAATTACGCGAAAAACAAGAACACCTTGCTAAGCTGGAAGCTGAAAAAGAAGCTCAGGCAAAAGCAATGCGTGAAGCGGCAGAAGCTGAGGCGGCACGCGTCGCAGCTGAGCGCTTGAAAGCGGAACAAGCTGCAGCAGCCGCTGCCGCAGCAAAAACTGTAGAAGTGAAACCTTCTCAGTCAGATGAAGAGAAGAAACGTTTGGAAGCAGAAGAAGCAAAGAAAAAAACTGCCTTAGAATCTAAAGAGGCAGCAGATCGTGCCGCAGCAACCGAGAAGGCCAGAAAAGCCGTCGCGGATGAAGTTGCGCAGATCAAAGAAATGATGAATGCAGCGCGCAGACCAGCTAAGGCACCGGTACCTGCACCTGTGGTAGCACCAAAAGCTGAAGGTACTTTGCATAAGCCAGCTGATAAAAAAGCAGGTGAGAAGAAGCCGGCTACAACAGGTGCAGCTACGACTGAGAAAAAAGACGACAAAAAACCAGCTACGGCTGATAAAAAAGCGATTAAATCCGCTAACGTCTCTTCGACCTGGTCGGACGAATCGAAAAAACGCAGCGGTGGTTTGAAAACCCGCGGTGATACTTCTGGTGGTCGCGATGGTTGGAAAGGTGGTCCTAAAGGCCGTCGTAATAATCATCACGATGATCGTGAATCCAACTTCCAGGTGCCGGTCGAAGCCATCGTGAAAGATGTGTTCGTTCCTGAAACACTGACTGTCGCTGAGTTGGCGCATAAAATGTCAGTCAAGGCATCGGAAGTGATTAAGCATTTGATGAAATTGGGTCAAATGTGTACGATCAACCAGGTTCTTGATCAAGAAACAGCAATGATTCTGGTTGAGGAAATGGGCCATAAAGCATTTGCTGCGAAATTGGATGATCCTGAAGCAGCATTGACTGACGTTGCTGAACACGCGGAATACGAAACTTTCCCACGCGCCCCTGTGGTTACAGTGATGGGTCACGTCGATCACGGTAAAACTTCATTACTCGATTACATCCGTCGCGCCAAGGTCGCTTCTGGCGAAGCTGGTGGTATTACTCAGCACATTGGTGCATATCACGTAGAAACACCACGCGGTATGATTACCTTCCTCGATACACCAGGTCACGAAGCCTTTACGGCAATGCGTGCACGTGGTGCGAAGGCAACGGATATCGTCATTCTGGTGGTGGCAGCTGATGACGGCGTAATGCCGCAAACTAAAGAAGCGATTGCGCATGCAAAAGCAGCTGGTGTACCGTTGGTTGTTGCGATCAATAAGATCGATAAACCAGGTGGTAATGCTGATCGCGTGACACAAGAATTGATCGCTGAGAGCGTCGTTCCTGAAGAATACGGTGGCGATTCACCGTTCGTGCAAGTATCTGCAAAAACAGGTCAAGGTATCGATTCTTTATTGGAAAACGTCTTGTTGCAAGCTGAAGTTCTTGAGTTGCGTGCACCAAAAGATGCGCCGGCTAAAGGCTTGGTTGTTGAGGCGCGTCTGGATAAAGGTCGCGGTACTGTGGCAACGATTCTGGTTCAGTCCGGTACGTTGAAGCGCGGCGACGTAGTGTTGGCTGGTTCTTCTTATGGTCGTGTTCGTGCGATGTTGGATGAGAACGGTCAGAATATTGCGCAAGCTGGCCCATCGATTCCAGTCGAGATTCAAGGTTTGACTGAAGTGCCAGCGGCTGGTGAAGAAGTCATGGTCATGGTTGATGAGCGTAAAGCACGTGAAATCGCTTTGTTCCGTCAAGGTAAGTTCCGTGACGTGAAGTTGGCGAAACAGCAAGCAGCTAAACTTGAAAACATGTTTGAAAACATGGGTGAAGGCGAAGTTAAAAACTTGCCTATCATTGTCAAAACCGACGTTCAAGGTTCACAAGAAGCGCTGGTTCAATCTTTGCAGAAATTGTCCAACTCCGAAGTGCGAGTGCAAGTGGTTCATGCAGCGGTCGGTGGTATTTCTGAAAATGACGTCAATCTGGCGGTTGCTTCCAAAGCGGTTATCATTGGCTTTAACACACGCGCAGATGCGTCTGCCCGTAAGTTGGCTGAATCCAACGGCGTGGATATTCGCTACTACAACATCATTTACGATGCAGTAGATGAAGTGAAAGCAGCATTGTCCGGTATGTTGGCGCCAGAAAAACGCGAACAGATCATTGGTATGGTTGAGGTTCGTCAAGTATTCCTGGTCAGCAAAGTTGGCGCGATTGCAGGTTGTCTGGTTACAGATGGTATGGTTAAACGTACATCGTCAGTTCGTTTGCTGCGTAATAACGTAGTGACATGGACTGGTGAGCTGGACTCTCTGAAGCGTTACAAAGACGATGCAAAAGAAGTCAAGGCCGGTATGGAATGTGGCTTGTCTCTGAAAGGTTACAACGACATCCAGGTGGGCGATTCGCTCGAAATATTTGAAGTTCAAGAGATAGCACGTACGCTCTAATTACTTCAAACCCCGGACTTGTTCCGGGGTTCTGTTTTATGGCGCTGAACGCGCTGAAGGTAGAGTAAGAAAAGAATTTATGGCAAAACATAGTAAAAATATTCCTGGTCGTGGTTTGCGCGTTGCAGATCAGATTCAGAAGGATTTGGCAGAAATTATCTGGTCCGAATTAAAAGATCCACGCGTAGGCATGATCACTTTGACTGAGGTTCAGTTGACGCCTGATTACGCTCACGCAAAAATCTATTTCACAACCTTGGTTGACGATCCGGTTGCCGTGAAGGCGACCAACGATGCTTTGTCCAAAGCAGCTGGCTTTTTGCGGGCAAAATTAGGTTTGCGTTTGCATATTCATACGTTGCCGCAATTGCATTTCATCCACGATACATCGACCATACGTGGTCTTGCTATGTCGAAATTAATCGATGAAGCGAATGCAACACGCGCAAAGGATGATGCTACTGATGCTGCCCACGATGGCGCTAAAGACGACGAACAAGAATGATCACTGACCGGTTTTGTTGCCGGTCTTGCCTATGACTACCCAGATAAAAAAACGTCCCCGTGTTCCTGTGCACGGCGTATTGCTATTGGATAAACCAGTTGGTTTTTCCAGTAATGATGCGTTGATTAAAGCTAAACGCTTTTTGAATGCCATGAAAGCCGGGCATACCGGAACTCTCGATCCATTTGCGGCTGGATTGTTACCTTTGTGTTTCGGTGAGGCAACCAAGTTTTCTCAAGATTTGCTGGAGGCAGATAAAACCTATACGACCGTCGTGCACCTAGGTGTAACCACGACAACGGGTGATACCGAGGGTGAGGTTTTAGAGCAAAAGCCAGTCAACGTGACTTTGTCTGCCATCGAGCAAGTATTGAAGCAATTTACGGGGCCGATTCAGCAAGTGCCTCCTATGTATTCGGCGCTTAAGCGTGATGGTAAGCCCTTATACGAATATGCGCGAGCCGGTGTGACATTGGAGCGCGAAGCCCGTGACGTTACCATCCATGAATTGGGGTTGCTGGACTATCAAGCGCCGTTATTGACACTGAGGGTAAAGTGTAGCAAGGGAACTTATGTTCGCGTGCTGGGTGAGGATATTGGTGCAGTGCTAGGTTGTGGTGCGCATTTAAAGGAATTGCGTCGGATACAGGTCGGACATCTGGTGTTAGAAAAATCGATTACGCTGGAATCCTTGGAGTCTATGCCTGAGCAAGAGCGCTTGGCTTTGCTTGATCCGGTCGATGCTTTGTTGTCGAGTTTTCCGCCTGTACGCTTAAGCGATGAGTTGGCAACCCGTTTTTTGCACGGACAACGATTGGCGCTGGGTAAGGAAGCAGTATCGCTGCCTGAACAAGCAGGGCGGGTGCGCGTCTACCGTGATTCTGATGGGCAATTATTGGGATCTGCGCAGTTGCAAGAGTTTCAAATTCTGGCGCCAGAAAGATTAATTAATACCCAATAAATGTAAGTGTAGTTTTAAAAATGTACTAAGCTGGGCAGTCTGAGTCTAGCAAAAAAGAAGTGCTCCGCTAGCAGTTGGTCAGACCATATTTGTGTGTCGCGCCGCTGTTTAGAGGTGAATATTGCCAATCTGAATCATTAGAACTTTTTTGGCTGTCATCGCTTTGTAGTAACTCCTTGAAATAATAAGGCTTACGCAAAATTATTCCCATGATGTATTGCTAAATGTACCAGTTGAGATAGTTTTGGTCATTAAGCGTAGTCGGAATGGTTTGTTTGAACGCTAATTAGCCCTTGTTTTCTGCTTTTGCGTTGCAGCATGTTATAATCTTAGGTTATCCGATTTACCCCAAACGAACGTTATCATGTCCACTACAAAACGCGCTATTCGCAACATCGCCATTATCGCTCACGTCGATCACGGCAAAACCACATTGGTTGATCAATTATTGCGTCAATCCGGCACTTTCCGTGACAACCAACAGGTTGATTCCCGCGTGATGGATTCCAACGATATTGAAAAAGAACGTGGTATCACGATTCTTTCCAAAAACTGTGCAGTTGAATACAAAGGCACACACATCAATATCGTTGATACCCCAGGCCATGCTGACTTCGGCGGTGAAGTAGAGCGTGTATTGTCCATGGTTGACAGCGTTTTGCTGTTGGTGGACGCGCAAGAAGGTCCAATGCCACAAACACGTTTTGTGACACGTAAAGCATTGGCACTCGGTTTGAAACCTATCGTCGTTGTAAACAAGATTGACCGTGAAAACGCTGATCCACAAAAAGCAGTTAACGCAACTTTCGAACTGTTCGACAAGCTTGGCGCAACTGATGAGCAATTAGATTTTCCTATTATTTACGCATCCGGTTTCAAGGGCTACGCTGGCCTGGAAGATACAGTGCGCGACGGTACAATGGAACCGCTGTTTGACGCGATCCTGAAACACGTTCCTGCGCGTGAAGATGATCCAGATGGTCCTTTGCAATTGCAAATCACTTCCCTGGAATACTCTTCTTACGTCGGTAAGATTGGCGTTGGTCGTATCCTGCGCGGTCGCGTAAAAGGCTTGCAAGACGTTGTTTGGATGAATGGTCCAGAAGACAAGCCAACAAAAGCACGTATCAATCAAGTATTGACGTTCAAAGGTTTGGATCGCGTACAAGTGGATGAAGCGTTGGCTGGCGATATCGTCTTGATCAACGGTATTGAAGAAATCAGTATCGGTACAACCATCTGCGCACCTGACGCACCAGACGCATTGCCTATGTTGAAAGTCGATGAGCCGACATTGACCATGAACTTCATGGTTAACAGCTCCCCATTGGCTGGTCGTGAAGGTAAATTCGTCACCACACGTCAAATCCGTGACCGTCTGGAACGTGAACTGAAATCCAACATGGCGTTGCGTGTGGTTCAGGCTGAAGGTGATGATTCCACATACGAAGTTTCTGGTCGTGGTGAGTTGCATCTGACCATCCTGATCGAAAACATGCGTCGTGAAGGTTTTGAATTGGCTGTTTCTCGTCCACGCGTTGTGTTCAAAATGGTTGACGGCGTACGTCATGAGCCATACGAAAATCTGACCGTTGACGTTGAAGAAGCGAATCAAGGCGGCGTGATGGAAGAGTTGGGTCGTCGTCGTGGTGATCTGCAAAACATGGAACCGGACGGCAAAGGTCGTGTGCGTTTGGAATACCGCATTCCAGCACGTGGCTTGATCGGCTTCCAGGGCGAATTCATGACATTGACACGTGGTACTGGTTTGATGAGTCACGTGTTTGATGAATACGCACCAGTGGACAATACACGTGGTGAAATGGCAGGTCGTCGTAATGGTGTATTGATTTCTCAGGATGATGGCGCAGCGGTTGCATACGCTATCTGGAAACTGCAAGATCGCGGCCGTATGTTCGTGGTGCATAATGACCCAGTGTACGAAGGCATGATCATCGGTATCCATTCCCGTGATAACGATTTGGTTGTTAACCCAATCAAAGGTAAGCAATTAACTAACGTTCGTTCTTCTGGTACAGATGAAGCGGTACGTTTGGTGCCACCAATTCAGATGTCTCTGGAATACGCTGTTGAATTCATTGAGGATGACGAATTGGTAGAAATTACACCGAAGAGCATTCGTCTGCGCAAACGTTATTTGAAAGAACACGAGCGTAAGAAAGCATCGCGCGAAGCATAATAGCTCGCTTGAACATGCGCTAAAGCGCATGTTGATCAACCCGTTTCGCTCTTACCTTTGGTGGGGCTTAACGGGTTTTTTATTTTCTGGCTTGCTTTTTTCGATCGTCTTTTTTGCAGGGAGCTGTTGATTGTTCAATTGCAAACCGTAGAAGTCAGAAAATTTTATCCTGGAATCAATATGCAAAAAAAACTCAGTCATCGTCATGCTGTGATCCTGATGATATGTGCCGCCAGTTTGTGGAGTATTGCTGGTGTTTTTACACGCCATCTAGAGGCAGCACGTGGCTTTGAGGTGACGTTTTGGCGTAGTCTTTTTGCGGCGATTTTTGTTACCGGGGCAATGTTGCGCCAATACGGTCGCGGTTTTATTCCACGTTTGCGTTTATTGGGTAAGTTGGGTTTTATTTCCGGCTGTATGTGGGCGACTATGTATAGCTGCTTCATGATCTCAATTACGATGACAACAGTGGCTAATACCTCCATCATGGAAAGTCTGGCGCCATTGTTTACCGCATTGTTGGCTTGGTTGGTATTGCGTGAAAAAATTCCACTACGTACTTGGTGGGCGATAGTAGCGGCAGTGTTGGGTATGTCGTGGATGTTTGTTGGTAGCTTGTCGGAGATCGACAACAGAGGATTGCTGGGGATGTTCATTGCGCTTGGAATCCCTGTTGCATCATCAATCAATATGATCGTGCTTAAAAAAGGTGGTCACACGGTCGATTTAATTCCTGCTGTTCTGATGGGCGGTGCGATTTCGGCCATGGTGATGTTGCCGATGGCATTTCCATTTCAGGCATCTTTGCACGACATTTTTATTTTAGCGATTTTGGGTTTCTTTCAGTTGGGATTGCCATGCATGTTGATGGTACGTGCCTCGGAGAGCTTGAGCGCGCCAGAGATCGCTTTGTTGTCTTTGTTGGAGGTCTTGCTGGCACCCATTTGGGCATGGATAGGTGCAGGGGAGGTGCCAGCACAGGCGACGATAGTTGGTGGTGCCGTGGTATTAATTTCTCTCGTTTTAAATGAGGTATTCGCCGCAAGGGATTAAATATGCGTTTCCTTACTGCTTCGTTGGCTGCCAACATGATGCAGCTAGTAGGGGAACTTTATACACGTTTAAGCACAAGGCCTCAGGACTCTGGTGCATTTCAAATGGTGCCGTTATTGGTAGGATATTTCTTAATGTTCGACTGGTTCTCTGAAAGACGTTTTCTAAGTAGGTGAAATCTGCTTGGTGCAAACGTTTAGACCAAACTTCTTTTCGTTCATGTCGCTCAACCCTATCCGCACCGTCAGTAGTCAAAATATTGATGAGTTCTCTGCCAAAAAATTCATTTTCTAATATCACTCTTTCTTTTAGAGTGCGTGGGAATAGATGGTCAAACGCATTGAAGATATGCATGTAATGTTGAAATGCTTCATAGCAGCGTTCTTTAAATGGAAGATTATTGTGATTTGAATCAGGTTCTACCATGGTTAATAGATGCGGATTTAGTTGACGCAGCCGTGTTAGTAAGCAATCGCGGGAGCGTGTAGGATGAATAATTGCATCGTCTGTTGCTGTATGATGCAAGGATAGTACAGCATTAATTACCAAAAATTCACCTTGATGGCGTTCAATATCATTAAACGAAATTTCCTCAGCTTTACCGAGAACTGGCGTAAACGTAAATTCTATTCCGAGTTCTTTTGCTTCCTCTGATAATCGTTTTTCAACGGCATGTAAAGCTTGTTCTGTTGAGGGAAGATCTATGCCTGTAAGGCGGATTTTTTTCGGCAAAAAACTCGTGCCTTTTAATAGCGAGAACAATGTAGACCATTGATAACCCGAGCCAATTCCAATATCAATGATGTGTAGTGTCGCGTACTGAGCTGACTGCGAAAGGATGGCGAGATTGATCGCATTATAGGCAAATTGAATAAAAGGCGTTGCAGTCGCGAGCAGATCGTATGCTTTGATCATCGATATAGATTTGGTTTGATCAGAGTATAAATTTCCGGCGCAGAGTGTGATCGTTTTTTCCGTATACTCGGCGTGCGAGTAGCAACTGCTTTTAATGCCTTTCATTAGTATCCGGCTTAATCGATGAAGTGGTGGGCCGTTAGCGGTAACGATAGCGAGTACATCGCTTGCCATCTGATGAGCATCATCGGTTTTTCCTGCGTTAAATAAATTTGCACCAATGATAGTCTTCGCGTAAATGATTTCATTTCGCAGCCGTTCAGTGTTCTCTTTGATAGAATTTTTAGCTTGTTGATTAATGCAGTACTCTGTTGGTTCCTTGGTAATATTCATTTGCATATACTTGTCTCTTCCTGTTCTAATTTTCTGTCAATGGCATGAGGCTCAATCCCATGTCTATCGAAAAAATTTCTAAGACAATATGTTGTAAATACTTAGGATGAATGGTGGGATCTGCGGGCAAAGTATAGGAGGAATAATTTTTATATGTTGAAAAGTAACATTGAGTTTCGTAAATTTCAATTCGAAATAGTTAGACTTTAAAGGTAGCGATAATGATATTAAATTAGTAATTATTTTTCTGCGGGTCTCGCATTTTTATTTTGCATTGAAGCAAGCTTGATTTAGATTAAACATCGATTAAAAAAAATTGAGAAAGCCAGGGCGTGGAATTAAAATCGGAAACATTTTATTTTCAGATTGCATCATTATGCTCAAAGCCCCAGAACTCCTCTTGCCAGCTGGTTCGCTGGAAAAAATGCACGCTGCTTTTGATTTCGGCGCAGATGCGGTCTATGCTGGTCAGCCGCGCTACAGTTTGCGTGCGCGTAACAATGAATTTTCAACTCTGGATGTATTGCAGCAGGGTATAGACGGTGCGCATGCGCGCGGCAAATTATTCTTCGTTGCCAGCAATATTTTTCCGCATAATTCCAAGCTCAAAACGTATCTGCGCGATATGGAGCCTGTGATTGCCATGAAGCCAGACGCACTGATCATGGCTGACCCTGGTTTGATTATGATGGTGCGCGAAAAGTGGCCAGAAGTGCCAGTGCATTTGTCAGTGCAGGCCAATGCGGTGAATTGGGCTGACGTCAAATTCTGGAAGAAAATGGGGCTGACGCGCGTTATTTTGTCACGTGAATTATCACTCGATGAGATTGAAGAAATTCGTCAAGAATGTCCTGATATGGAACTTGAAGTATTCGTCCATGGTGCATTGTGTATTGCCTACTCAGGTCGCTGTTTATTGTCCGGGTATTTCAATCATCGTGATCCGAATCAAGGTACTTGCACGAATTCCTGTCGCTGGGATTACAAGGTAGAAAATGCTTCCGAAAACGAAACCGGCGATTTGGCGCGTATTCCGGTAGAGACAATACAGTTTAACTATCAAAAAGCTTTAGAAGACGCCAATCAATCGTTTTCGGCGATGGGCGATATGCCACGCCATCCTTTGGCGGACCGTCCATATCTGATTGAAGAGTCAACCAAGCCAGGTCAGTTAATGCCTATCCTCGAAGATGAGCATGGCACTTACATTATGAATTCAAAAGATTTGCGGGCGGTTGAGCATGTCGAGCGTCTGGCAAAAATTGGTGTCGATTCATTGAAGGTAGAAGGGCGTACCAAGTCGTTGTACTACGTTGCACGTACTGCGCAGGTGTATCGTCGCGCGATTGATGATGCGGTTGCAGGACGTCCATTTAATCCGCAATTGTTGGGTGAATTGAATGGCCTTGCGAATCGCGGTTATACCGATGGGTTTTATCAGCGCCACCACACGCAAGATCACCAGAATTATATGGAAGGCGTGTCACAAGCACATCGTAGCCAATACGTGGGTCAAGTGTTGAATTTGGCCGATGGTTGGGCGGAAGTAGATGTGAAAAACCGTTTTGCCGTTGGTGATCAGATCGAGATTATCTCGCCCGCTGGTAATGAAATCGTGACTTTGTCAGAGATGCGCAATACGGACAATCAGGCGATCAATATCATTGGCGGTGCCGGACATAAGGTACGTATTCCACTGGACGCTAAATACGAAAAAGCCTTAATCGCCAAAATGTTGTAATTTGCATTTGCTGACAAACAGAGATCCACGCAGTTTGGCATATACTCCCCCTTATTTTAAGAAAATTAACTCCATTGCCCATCAAAGATAATGGGATTGAAAATATACAAGGGGGAGTAATTTTTTTGTCCGTTTATTTCATTTATGCCGGCAGTATCTTCATCGCTTACTACGCACTATTGAGTAGTGTGACGTTTATTTTTTATCTGGTCGATAAGCAAGCTGCCCGGAGGCATCGCTATCGCATCTCTGAGCGGCGCTTGCTGGTATTGAGTTTGCTCGGTGGCTGGCCCGGCGCGATGCTCGCCCATCGCTATTTGCGCCATAAATCGTCCAAGCTGATATTTTTACGCTGGTTCTCAGTCATGGTGTTGATGCATTGGATTCTTCTGCTTACCTTGTTATGGCTTTATTTCTTTGGATATACGGGTCTTTGATTAATCAAATGAGATAAAGAAGGTGATGCAGCGCAGATTGCTGCTGCGAACCTTATAAAAGCTTGTTGTAAGCAAAAATACACGCAATCGCCAGGTTACATACGTTTTATACGACTGACATTTATCCAAGGCCATGCTGGTTTCGTATCGCGTCAGACATGACAGTTTGCCCCTGAGATGGACTTTATGCGCCTGCTTTCACTTTGAATCAAGTTCCTAAATAAGCGGCAATCACCTTGGGATTGTTGAGCAAATTCGCGCCAGTGTCTTCCAGCACCATCTCACCGTTCTCTAGTACATAAGCACGCTCGGCGATTTTCAAAGCTTGTTTAACGTTTTGTTCTACGAGTAAAATTGTTAAACCGGTCCGATTGATTTCTTTGATAATCCTGAATATTTCCCGCACCATTAATGGCGCTAACCCCATCGAAGGTTCATCGAGTAATAAAATTTTTGGACGTGCCATCAGGGCGCGGCCGATTGCCAGCATTTGTTGTTCGCCCCCGGATAAATTGCCTGCCAGGCCGTTCGCGCGATTTTTTAACACCGGAAAAAGTGAAAACACCCAATCCAGATCAGCAGCGATATGCGCTTTGTCTTTACGTGTATAAGACCCGAGATCCAGGTTTTCTTGCACGGTTAATGTGCCAAGGATGGCGCGGCCTTCTGCTACTTGCACCAATCCTTTTTGAACAATGTGATGCGGCGCCAGCGTCAGCAGGTCTTGGTCGTCAAATTCTATGCTGCCCGAGCCCGCCTTAATTAATCCGGAAATCGCCAATAAGCTCGTGCTTTTTCCTGCGCCGTTGGCGCCGACCAGAGCGGTAATTTGACCTGCATGCAATTCCAGATTGATGCCTTTGAGCGCATGCACATGGCCATAGGCGACATGGAGTTGCCTGACATTTAGAATTGGTTTCATACTTCCTCCTCCTTGCCGAGGTAGGCCTCAATAACTTGGGGGTTGTGCCTGACTTCTTGTGGACTACCCTGGGCAATGATTTTGCCGAAATTCAGTACTGCAATCTGATCACAGAGTTCCATCACAAAGCGCATGTCGTGTTCTATCATGAAGATGGAAAAGCCACGATCACGGATGTTTTTGATTTCCTCCATGAGTTCGATTTTTTCTGCCGGATTCATGCCTGCTACCGGCTCATCGAGTAGCAATAGTTTAGGTTCGGTTGCCAAAGCGCGAGCCAATTCTAGTTTGCGTTGTTCGCCGTAAGATAAATTGTCTGCCAGCATCTGTGCTTTGTGATCTAGTCTGACCCACGAGAGCAATTCCAGCGCTCTTTGTTTTGCGCTGGCTTCTGCGTGTTTAAATGAGTTGAGTTTGAATAACATACTGAGTGGGCTGTAACCGAGATGCCGATGCATGCCAACCACCACATTTTCCAGTAGACTCATTTCTTTGAAGATACGAATATTTTGAAATGTACGGGCGATGCCTAGCTGCGTGATGTTATGGGCTGCGACCGCATGTAAGTTTTGACCATTAAAGCGTATCTCACCGGCTGATGGGTTGATTAAACCGGTAATCAGGTTAACGATCGTGGTCTTACCCGCACCATTTGGACCAATCAGACCAAAAATACTCCCTTGCTTCACACTAAAGCTGACATCTTGTAATACTTGCAGCCCACCGAAATGTTTGCTGACGGATGCTAATTCCAACATTTATTGCACCTTTACTGAAGAGTTAGTGTCAAGCCGCCGACGCCAGGTGCGCAGTCTGGTCGTGTCACAAATTCCTTTGGGCAGGTACAAAATGACGATAATTAAAATCAATCCATTAGCTGCCAGACGGAAGTCTTTTAACCAGCTCATTAACTCTGGCAAGACGCTTAAAGTAAAGCTGCCTAGCAAGGGGCCAAACAGATTGCTTGTGCCGCCAAACACAGCCATAGTCAGAATGTCGACTGCGTTTTCAAAGCCGTAGTTCGCAGGGCCGATAGTGAAGGTGTAGTGGGCGTTGAGTCCACCGGCAACGCCGGCAATCACTGCGCCCAGCACAAACGCTAACAGTTTGTAGCGAGCGACGTTGATGCCCATCAGGCGGGCGGCGATTTCATCTTCTTTAATCGCTTCAAATGCCCGTCCAACTTTGGAGCGCCGCATTCTTGCCAAGGTAAATAGCGTGATGCCAAGGAGTAGCGCAATGTGCCACCATTCGGTTTTTTGTGGAATCCCATTTAAGCCCATTGGACCACCCGTGATGTCTAAATTTAAAACAATGACTCGTACCACTTCACCAAATCCTAGTGTCGCCATCGCCAGATAAACACCGGACAAGCGTAGCGTAGGCATGCCAATCGCCAGTGCAACCAATGCTGGTGTCATCGCAGACGCAAGCAAGGCTATTGGAAATGACAGGTTGGTTTGCATGCTGATCATTGCTGCCGCATAGGCGCCGATGCCCATGAACGCTGCATTCGCCAATGAAAGTAAGCCGCAAGATAGCGTCAGATAAATCGAGAGTGCCAGCATAGCGTTGATGCCGATGCCGAAAATCACAGAGCTGTAAATCGCCCAAAAACCATCCCACCATTCGAGCATGATTTACGCCTTTCTTTCTAGAATTTTGCCAAACATGCCCGCCGGACACACTAGCAAGATCAAAAACAATAAGCCAAATGCAATCGCATCGCGGAAGTCGCTGGATAAATACGCGACGCTCATGACTTCAGCAAAGCCAAGAAATAAGCCGCCAAGCATGGCGCCACGGATGTCTCCCATGCCACCCAGAATGATCACTGCAATACCCTTATGTAGCATAGGTTGCCCCATAAAAGGTGAAATGGCATTGAATGATAAGCCGACCAAAACGCCAGCCGCACCGCCTAACGCCGCAGCGGCAAATGAGGTAAAGAAAAATAGTGCTTCCACATTGATGCCTAGCAAATATGCGGCTTTGGGTGATTCGGCGATGGCGCGCAGCGCACGACCTAACTGGGTTTTGCGCATGACTGTCAACAACACCAGCATTAAGGCAAATGAAATCAAGACGATGGCCAATTGCACCGCGGTCAGATGCAGATTGCCGAGACTGAAGCTATCTTCTGGTATGGTGCCCAAAGGGAAGCGTTGATTTTCTGCACCAAAAATTCCTTGGGAGATATTGGTCAGCATGATGGCGACGCCGATGGTCGCGATCATTGGTGCAAGGTGTGGTGCATTGCGCTTGCGTAGTGGACGTAACACCAGAAAATCAACGATAACACCGAGCGTGCCACATGCCAACATCGCCAACAACATGGCAAGCCACAAGGACATCTGAAAGTGATTGACCAGAAGTAAGGCGATGTAGCTGCCTAACATAAAGATTGCGCCGTGCGACAGGTTGATGACGCCAAGTACCCCAAAAATCAGCGTAAATCCTAAGGCGAAGAGGGCGTAGACACTGCCGAGTGTCAACGCATTGACAAGTTGTTGTGCAAACATGGCGATCCAGATATTGCTTGGTCCTGTCATGCATTCAGCATAAAGCGGAGGCAGTTCAGGTATAGGTGAAAAAAATAAAAAGCATTCAATTTAAACTGCAGATCTACATCTCAAGAGCAATCTGCAATAAGTGAAAGACCAGCAGAGGTAATGCTTCTGCCAGTCGTTTGAGCGAATTATTTTAAGAGTACAAATTTTCCACCTTTGGCAATGTTCACGATGGCGTCTTGCTGAGCATCGTAGCCAGTTTCTTTGCCATCTTTTGATGCTGCACGACGGAAGGAGAATTTTCCGGTAGCACCCTCAAACTTGATGCCAGGCAATGCATCACGTAGCGCTATTCTGTCTTTACTCAAGTCGCCACTCAACTTAATTTTTTGAATACCTTCTGCCACAATTTGCAAGGCATCGTAGGCTTGCGCGGCAAATTGATCGGGATCTGCACCATATTTGGCCTTGTAATCAGCCATGAATTGCTTGTTCGCCGCTGATGGATTTTCAGCAGACCATGGACTTCCCATTAAGGTATTATCGGCAGCATCTTTGGCGATATCAAACAGTTTTGGTGAGTTAAAACCATTGCCGCCTATAAATGGTTGTCTCATTCCCAAAGAACGTGTTTGTAGAATGATGTTGGCTGCTTCTTCTGCCAGACAAGAGCATACAATCGCGTCGGGTGTTGAGGACTTGATCTTTGTTAGTTGCGCTTTAAAATCGACATCGCCTTTGGCATAGGTTTCGGTGTCAGTGACGGTAATTTTTTGGTCTGACAGCGCAGTTTTAAAGACATCGTAACCACTCTTCGTGAAGGCATCGTCATTGCCATAAATAACCGCTACTTTTTTGATATTGAATTGTTTGATAGCAGCTTTGGTTGTGGCTGGTAATACATCAGCTTCCATAACGGAATTGCGGAAAGTGAATGGTCCCAGATTAGTGATGCCATCGGCCGTATTACTGGTGCCAAACACGACTGTTTTGCTGGCGTTAGCGATCGGGTCTGCTGCAAAAGCAGAATTGGATAAGGTGGGGCCAAATACCATTAATACTTTGCTTTGAAAAATCAGTTTTTTGAACGCATTAATTGCTTCTTCTTTTTTTCCTTGTTCATCTTCAATGATGAGCGCGATCTTGTCACCATTGATGCCACCCTTTGCATTGATTTTATCTGCCGCGAGATTAAAACCATTTTTGATCGCGCTGCCATATTTTGCGGCCGGGCCCGATAATGCTTCCGCGACGCCAATTTTGATTTCCGCAGCTTGTGTGAGCGTTGCTGATCCGATTAAAGCGCTTGCTATGACCAATTTGAGTTGCTGTGACATCAATATCTCCTGGAATTTTTTTATGAAAAACCTTGAAGCAGCAGGCTGCAAAAGTTTTAATTAATTAAATCTTATTTTGCCAAAGATTGTATTGCTTGTATTAGTTGACGGCAATAAAAAATCACATCCAAGCTTATCATTGATCTTTGAGTACGCATAAATGTTTGCTGTGTAAAAGTAACAATGATGCAGTAAAAGCATAATTCCCCACTTGTTTTAAAAAGCGCTTAAAGATACGATGTTTGTGCGACTCAGAGGTACTGTCGAAGAGCTTAAGGATGGAACTGCCAGGCTCAAGAACTTATATTGATGTAGACCTAGGAAGCCGCATGAGGATGATGTTAAGAAGCATATCGTATGCTTGTCTTTTTTTTCTTATATTTGTGCCCCCGTTTTCACAGTTTGCCAGCGCTGTCGATGGCAAACTGACAGAGTTCTCTTTTGCGGAACCGTATTTTGAGAACATTGGTGATGCAGAGTTACTAGATTCAACCATCACGTCTCTGGCGCAAGACCCCAAAGGCTGGCTTTGGGTAGGTACGCAACATGGCTTAGTGCGTTATGACGGCTACCGTTTCCGTAAATTTGTACATGACGATAAAAACCCCTCATCTTTGCCAGGAGATTATGTCACCGCCTTGATGTCTGCTCAGGATGGCAAACTTTGGGTTGGTACGCTCAGCAATGGTCTTGCCATCTTTGATCCTAAGACTGAACGCTTTAATCACATGGGCGGAGGCGCTACTGATACAGTTGTGCGGCCAGGCGCCGCTGCCACCTCGAATGTTGGCGGCAGAGTCTGGGCCATCATTGCCGAGGCAAGTGGTGGCGTATGGGTTGGCGCAAATGAAGGCCTCGATTATTGGTCAGCGGGCAACACGCATGGGATTCAACATTTCCGTCATGACGGTGCGCAAGCGGATAGTCTGGCAGATGACCGTGTGCGCAGTCTGCTTATTGATCACGAAGGTAGTTTGTGGGTCGGAGGTGCCAGCGGCTTACAGCGACGCAAAGCAGGAAGCGGCCATTTTGAGCGGATCGCATCTGATCCTGATGATCCAGCTTCCTTAGCAAGCCAGAAAATAATGACAATATTTGAAGCTGCCGATGGCAAGCTTTGGCTTGGCACCATTGCCAGTGGTGCAGCATGGTTAGACCCCGGTACCTACAAATTGCATTGGGTGGTCGATCAGTTCAAGCTGGATCGCACGACACATGGTTGGATATCAAAGATCCTCGAACCGCAGTCCGGTCGCATCTGGTTGGCAACCTTTGGTGGGGGGATCGATGTCGTGCAGTCTTCGAATGGTAAATTGATTCAGCATATACGCCATGATGCGACTAATGCTAGTAGTCTTGCCCTCAATCATATAGGTGCGATGTTAGTCGATGCTTCAGGCTTGTTATGGGCTGGTACCTGGGGTGGTGGATTGCAAAAATTTTTGCCATCGAATCAAAGCTTTTATTTACTCAAACATAGTGCTGAACGCAATCAGGGGCTGTCGAGTCCTGATGTGCATAGTGTGCTTGAACTACGTGATGGGCGAATTTTAGTCGGTAGCGATGGTAATGGCATCGATATTATAGATAGATACGCAGGCCTCATTGGGGGTTATCGACCATTCCCGGGGCAGCCAGGAAAATTGCACGATGGGACAATCACGTCTCTGGCGCAGACCCAAGATGGAGCATTGTGGGCTGGTACCCAACAAGCAGGTACTTTCAGACTTGAACTTGGATCTAAGCAATGGCAGTCTTACCCCACCAATTCTGGCATGCCAGACGTCGTCAATAAATTTTTGGTCGCGAAGAATGGTACGTTGTGGGTCGGAACAGCAGGTGGGTTATCACGATGGATGCCGCAACAGCAGCGTTTTGAAGCTGCCATTCGAGTGGGGGGTGCCAGCATGAATGCCGCTGTTTATAACCTTGCTGAAGACGCTCAGGGTCGAATTTGGGCTGGTACTGATGCCGGTTTGTGGGCATGGGATCCGGATCTGCGCGGTTTGATTGGAATTTTTCATGAAAATCAGAGGGTGGACAGCCTGGCAAGCAATCTGGTTCAGGGCTTGCTGGTTGATCATTCGGGACGGTTGTGGGTGGCAACGGCTGATGGTATGGAGAGGCTGAGTAGCTGGGATGGGAAGCGTGCTACGTTTGAACATATTAGCGCCATGTTAGGTAAGCCAGGTAAGTCATTCGGCGAAAATCTTGTAGAAGATAAGATGGGACGGATCTGGACTGATAGTTGTGTCATTGATCCTAAGACTATGCATGCCGTTGAGCTGGGTAAAGCGGATGGCTACGATATAGGCTCCAGTTGGACTGGATCATTTGGTAGTACCCATGACGGGTTGATTTTAAGTGGCGGCACACAGGGTGTTGCAATCATTGATACGGAAAAATTCTCTCCGTGGAATTTTGAACCTCAGGTTCAAGCCAGCGAATTGACGATAGACGGTAAATCGTTTCCTTTGGGCTTGTTGGACCCAACACTTATTTTGGAGCCTGATCAGCGAAATTTCAGCATAGGCTTTGCCGCGCTTGATTTTTCAGCGCCACAAAAGAGCCGTTATTCGTATTTTCTGAAAGGTTATGACGCAGAATGGACTCATGTAAATGCCGATCATTTGAGTGCCAACTATGGGAATCTATGGCCGGGAAAATACACCTTAGTTGTTCGTGCCAGTAATCGTTTAGGTGTCTGGAGCTCACACGAATTACATATTCCTATCCTTGTTTTACCTGCCTATTGGCAAACTTGGTGGTTCGGGTTGTTGACGTTGATGAGCCTGATGGCGGCAATTTGGGTGGGTTATCGTTGGCGTTTGCAAAAGGTGCAGCGTCGCTCAACCGAAACTAAACGCTTGCTGGAAAAACTGGTTCTGGATCGAACCGCGGAACTTGATGAAAAGAATAAGCAGTTGGAAATGTTATCGGTGACTGATAGGCTAACTGGCTTATACAATCGTCTGAAACTCGATCTTACGCTGGAAGCCGAATACGGTCGCTATATTCGTAGCGGTAAAGTTTTTTCAGTGATTCTGATGGATGTTGATCACTTTAAAACGGTCAATGATACCTACGGCCATCAGGTTGGTGATATGGTGCTGGAAGCGATTGCGGAAATATTAAAGGCTGGCGTTCGCGATCATGATGTTATTGGGCGTTGGGGCGGTGAAGAATTTTTGGTGGTGTGCCCAGATACTGACTTAACAGAGGCGCTCGCGGTTGCTGAGAGATTGCGTTTAGGTGTCGCGACGCATCATTTTGCGGTTGTGAAAAATAAGACATCCAGTTTTGGTGTGGCGACAATACGTTCAAAAGAAATGATCAGTTCACTGGTCGCGCGTGCTGATACCGCACTTTATTGCGCAAAACAGAATGGTCGTGACAGAGTGGAGTTTGAACGCTGAAACTATGTCGATAAGTGATGTTTTGTACTTGATGTGGCAGGTAATTCACGGCTTAAATAAACAGTGAATTACCTGAACGTCTTACTACATCAGGAAGCCAAATTCTTACGTGCGCGGATAATTGCTGCGCGTACCTGGTTTGGTGCTGTGCCGCCGATATGATCCCGTGCAGCGACGGAGCCTTCTAAGGTCAGGACTTCAAAAATATCCTCACCGATCAATGTTGAGTAAGTTTGCAATTCAGCGAGCGACATATCGCTAAGGTCGCAACCTTTTTCTACGCAAGTTTTGACAGCGTGGGCGACAGCCTCATGAGCATCGCGGAAAGGCAGGCCCTTTTTCACCAGATAATCGGCTAAATCCGTTGCAGTCGCATAGCCCTGCAGAGCGGCAGCACGCATCGCATCTGGTTTAACACTGATACCGGTCGCCATATCAGCAAAAATGCGCAACGTATCGATAATCGTGTCGACGGTGTCAAACAAAGGTTCTTTGTCTTCCTGATTGTCTTTGTTATAGGCCAGTGGCTGACCTTTCATCAACGTCAGCAAAGCGATCAGGTGACCATTGACGCGACCAGTTTTGCCACGTGCCAGTTCTGGCACATCAGGATTTTTCTTTTGTGGCATGATCGATGAGCCAGTGCAGAAACGATCGGCAATATCAATAAAGCCTACGCGTGGACTCATCCAGATCACCAGCTCTTCAGACATGCGTGAAATGTGGGTCATGATCAGCGCAGCGGCCGCACAGAACTCAATTGCAAAGTCACGATCAGATACAGCATCCAGCGAGTTGTAGCAAACCTCTTCAAAACCCAATGTACGGGCAACGCGCTCGCGATCGATAGGGAAGGTAGTACCAGCCAATGCCGCAGCACCCAAAGGCAAGCGATTGACCCGTTTGCGGCAATCCTGCATGCGCTCAGTATCACGACCAAACATTTCTACATAAGCAAGAATATGATGACCAAAGGTAATTGGCTGTGCCACCTGCATGTGTGTAAAACCAGGCAAGATCGTTTCAGCATTTTTTTCTGCGAGATCAATCAGTGCAGCACGTAAGCCGCGTAGCAGTTCAATGATGTTGTCGATGGCGGCCCGCATGTACAAACGGATATCGGTCGCGACCTGATCATTGCGTGAGCGGCCAGTGTGCAGTCGCTTACCAGCATCTCCCACCAATTCTGTCAGACGTTTTTCAATGTTCAGATGCACGTCTTCTAAATCCAGCAGCCATTCAAACTTGCCCGATTCAATTTCTCCCTGAATTTGTGCCATACCGCGCTGTATATCTGCGTAATCCTGGGTAGTGATGATGTTTTGCGCGCTTAACATTTCTGCATGTGCCAGTGAGCCCTGGATATCAACGCTGGCCATACGATTGTCAAAAAACACCGAAGCGGTATAACGTTTTACCAGGTCAGAAACAGGTTCGGAGAAGCGGGCGGACCAGGCTTCACTTTTTTTGTTGAATTGAGATGTCATATTAGATGGGCTACCGTAGAGGCTGCAGTTGGCGATAAATTTGACTGATTATAAAACACTGCGCCATTTTTTCCTGATTTTTAGCCTTGATATATCAGGTTTGTGTTTTGGGGGGCGAATGATGCTATTTATGCCTCGGCATTGATCTGGAGACTCAATGCTGATTTGTATAGCGAAATGTTGTAATACATGCGATGGATGAGAACGGCAAGCAACAATGATCAGCGCCAGATTGGAAGTCCTGTCAAATCTGTATTTTCATCATTGACCCAGGCTGGCAGGCCGCTGATATCGGTGGGCCCGAGTTCTTCCAGTAAATTCAATTGAACTTGTTTCGCGACTTTGCTGCGTTTTGGCGGAGTAACAACTTTACGGATTTCGGGCTCTTCTGGCGCTGGCTTGGCAAAGCCTGGTAATTCCATCGTAGCGTTATCTTTGTTATCTTTCATCAGACAGCATCTAATATCAGTTTCGGTACAAATTCGGACTGGCTGGTCGACGATTTCCATTTTGGGGCCAATGCTGTTTAATCGCTAGCAGGCTTTGTTTATTGGCACTCTGCGAAGTTGCTATGTAAAGAAAATGCGTTCGCAGAGATGGAATTAATCCAAATTCAATCGTCTTTCAGACAGGCAAAGGGCTTAAATGCCGTTCAAATCAAAACATTTAAGCAATTTAAGGTGCGCGATTATACCGGAATCACTTCTTGCGCACGCACTAAATTCTCAGTGAAATTTAGTATGAGCTGGTGGCCAGTTCATTTAACTCTGCGGAAAAGTAAAAGCGAGAATAGTCTTCGTCACCATCTTTTGCAACGTTAAGTGACTTACCGTAACGCAATGTATTGGCGGTGGCAAGAATTTCTCGCCAGACCAAAAAAA
>NZ_JBMPOQ010000018.1:0-67950 GCF_049340505.1 Undibacterium sp. Dicai25W
GACCAACGTTCAAGTAAGGTAAAGTAACGCTATCGATACGCCCCTTATTCAAACCAGGGTGTGTTTTTTCTAAGCCTGGATTACGTGGAAGACGCCCAACTAAAGCCGCAAATCCAGGAATCTTATCTTCATTATCCACTAAATACTGTGCATCTAAAGATTGAATCGTATCTCTTTGCTTAATGCCGAACCAGTCAATCGACGCGGTTAAATCTTTAATTGGTTGCAGAACCAATCCAAAAGAGTAGTTGTTTGCTTTTTCAGCTTTCAGATTTGGATTGCCTTGCAAATACGCTTTCGGGCCATATGAGCACTGCGCACCAACATAACCGAGAGGTCCGCAACGTGCCCAGTCTGCTACGGTTACATACGCTGTCGTAGTAGCGCCAATCTCAGGCAAGGTAGGTGCTTTGAATGAAGTCGTGGCAGAACCACGCACCAATATCTTATCTGAAGGACGCCATGCAAATGCGAGCTTAGGATTGACTGAGTTACCAAAATCACTGTAATGATCACCGCGTAATGCCGCCTGCATTTCTACATCTTTCAACACAGGAACATTGAATTCGCCATAAGCGGAGAACACAGAACGGCTAGCCTTGGCGGCCGTAGCTCCGTAGTTTGCAATATTTCCCGCTGCCATTACCGGATCTGGTACATCATCAATCGACTCATGGCTAAATTGCGTTCCCCAAGCGAAACCGACTGGTCCGTTTGCAATAGAAAATACATCCGCCTTAGACATTTTCCATTCTGCAGTTTCCAGTCGCGAAGTAGCGCGACGCAATGTAGTGGTCAACATAGGGTTAACTACGCTGGCAGGATTTTGGTATATGAAAGGATCATAACCAGTTTTGCCTAACAAACCGGCTTGCAAAGAAGCAGAGGAGACGTCTTTTAATACTTGATTCGTCGTAAAGTCATCAATGTGGTTTTGATTCAGGCTAATTGCCGCTTCACTATCCCATTGACCAACCGTACCGCGCCAGCCACCGACAAGGCGAATCGTGTCACTATTGATGGTCTCGATTTTGTTGCCTGCTTCATAGATAGCGCGGAAGACGCGGAGGCGATCACCAGGTGTAAAGCCTTGCAAGCTACCATCTGCACTTGGACCAGGTAAATTGTTCAAACCTGGATTTGTTGATCCATTGGTGTTACCAATAAAACTGCTAGAGAAACCAGGCAAACCTTGCTGAATTGTAGTTTTGCTGCTGGTAACACCAGCTTCTGCGAATAATTCGTCAGTACTATTCAGTTTTTTCGTAAAAATAGAAGAAACACCAATACGTTCTATTCTTGGAGACTGTTGCGTAGCTGGATTAGTGAAACATACTTGATCTTTCGTGCCATCACTAATTCCAATAGTTCCACGGCAGCCTGGTATTGCATAGCCTGGTTCGCCATTGTCGTAATCTTGTACGCTACCTAAATACAAGTTGGTTTTACGCTGGTCAGTGCCGCCAAAACGACGGTAGTCTGGATTAGCATAGAAGTCGTGTTTATCGCTCCACAACGGATTACGTAAATAGGCGTCCACAGTGAGTAAAATGTTGTGTCCATCAACATCAATGTCACCAAAACCTGCTGTAATACTTGTGTTGTAAGTGCCGCCGTCACCTTTTTGGTTGGAGCCGACATTGGCGGTTGCTTCTACGCCCTGATAATTTTTACGAGTTTTAAAGTTAATTACACCTGCGACCGCATCGGAACCATAGATAGCAGAAGCGCCATCACGTAAAATTTCAACCGAATCAATTGCCGCCAAAGGTAGGCTATTCAAATCAACGAAGGAGTTTTCTGCACCATCGGCAAAACCGTAACTCGCCAAACGTCGACCATTCAATAAAATCAACACATACTTAGCATCCAGTCCACGCAATTGGGCTGAAGCTGCACCACTGGCAAATGAATCTTTCGAGGTTCCATCCAAGGAGATTGCCATAGATGGCAATTTGCTCAGCAATTCAACTACTGTGCTTGCACCGGTTTTTTCAATCGCTTCACGTTTAATTACTTCAACAGGAGTAGGTCCCTCCACATCAATACGTGAAATATTAGAACCAGTGATAACCACACGTTGCGCTTTAGCATCTGATGCTGTGGTCGTTTCCTGTGCATGTGCGACCATCATTGCACTACTTGCCACTACTGTGAGCGCCACGCGTACAGCGTTTACTCCAATCTTTTCTCTAAATTCCATTCCCGCTCCCGGTTTATTTAATCGATTTATTTTTTCGTTTTGAATAGTGGAATATGAACAATGCTTTCAGCAAAAATAAATAATGCATTCAACATTTTCAATAAAATTATTTATATGAAAATTTTCTCCCTATTTATTTAGATTATTAAATAGTTCGTTACAACCGTGTTGCAAGTTGTAGTACCTGACACAACACTTTTCTTATATTTATTTATAAACAGAGAAACTTCGGCTTTAACACTTTTTAACAAAATATTTTTAAAGAAATTGATTTTTTAAACTAATTTTTAATGAAATAAAACTGTGCCCAACCTATTTACCCAGTCATTATCAATGTTGATTTTGAAATATTGTTGTTTTAAATATATTTGTAACAGGCTTTGAAGAGTTTGCGTTATGAGCTTATGAAGAATCAATCTTAATCAAATCAGTTTTGAAACAACCGTGGTGTGGAAAGCCACAATAGCCGTACAGGGCTTAATTTTTGATAATGAATTCACCGACGGAACAATATTCCGCGTCAGGGTTGCCAGAATCAGCTAAGGCGACACCTTCCTACATAACGGAGACAATATGCAGCCGCAACCAATCTACAAATCCCTGTACTTTCAGGTGATCGTCGCCATCATTTTGGGCGTCGCACTTGGCCACTTCTACCCCGAATCTGGCGCCGCCATGAAACCGCTCGGTGATGGCTTCATCAAACTAATCAAAATGATGATTGCACCAATTATTTTTTGTACGGTAGTCATCGGTATTGCGGGTATGGAGGACATGAAAAAAGTCGGAAAAACCGGCGGTATGGCCTTACTGTATTTTGAAATTGTCAGTACCTTAGCGCTGGTTGTGGGCTTATTCATGGTCAACATTCTGCAACCTGGCGTAGGTATGCATATTGATGTGCATTCCCTCGATACCAAAGGCATTACCGCTTATACAGGGCCAGGTAAGATGCAAACCACGGTGGAATTCCTGATGGCGATCATTCCTTCAACTATCGTCGACGCCTTTGCGAAAGGCGAGATCTTGCAGGTATTATTGATCGCGGTTTTCTTCGGCTTCGCCTTGCACCGTTTTGGTGGTCGCGGCACGCTGGTGTTTGATTTCATCGAAAAAATCTCTCAAGTCTTATTTGCGATTGTCGGCTACATCATGAAAGTCGCGCCGATTGGTGCTTTTGGTGCGATGGCATTTACGATTGGTAAGTTTGGTGTCGGCTCCATCGTGAAATTGATTTACCTGATGGGAACCTTTTATGGCACTTGTCTGATTTTTGTTTTCGTCATTCTTGGTGCAATTGCACGCTTCCATGGTTTTAGCATCTGGAAATTTGTCAAATACATCAAAGAAGAACTGCTAATTGTGCTTGGTACGTCTTCTTCCGAATCCGCATTGCCGGGGATCATTGGCAAGTTGGAAAAACTCGGTGTTAAAAAGTCAGTGGTGGGTCTGGTGATCCCAACGGGCTACTCATTTAACCTCGATGGCACTTCGATTTATCTGACGATGGCTGCGGTATTTATTGCACAAGCGACAGATACGCCGATGAGCTTGTTGCAACAACTCACTTTACTCGCGGTCCTGTTGCTGACGTCCAAAGGCGCTGCTGGCATCACGGGAAGCGGCTTTATCGTATTGGCGGCGACCTTGTCAGCTGCCAGTGATGTACCAGTTGCGGGCCTGGCATTGATCCTTGGGATTGATCGCTTTATGTCAGAAGCCCGTGCGTTGACAAATCTGGTCGGCAATGGTGTGGCAACGATCGTGGTTGGTAAATGGGGTAACGATGTTGATATGCAGCGCCTCAATCAGGTCTTAAACAATCAACCAGTCGCTGAACTTGAACATCAGGACGAACACGAAGCGATGATTTCAACGTCCAAGCATATGTAATTCTCTGACGTAATTTTCTGATTATGAGTTGAAAAAAAATAGCGAACTTCGGGTTCGCTATTTTTTTATTCATTAAATTTTCATTCAGTCTTTCAATGTGGACTGCTTCGTTTTTCGCATATGTAGAAAAGCCAAAATTAAAGCCATGAATTGAACTGACGCAGCCATAAAAAACGGTGCTCCGAGAAGAAGGCTACCACGCGGCGCATGACTGACCTGCGCCAGCAAACTGGTACCAGCTAAGGTCGCAGCAACACTCATGATACTTGCCAGCGCACTAAGTGAACCCATCGCAACACCTTGAGAACGCGCATCGACAGCTCGTGAGAAAAACGCCTGCAAAGCCGGTCCTGCAGCAAAGGCCAACACATTACACAAAATCAGCACGTACATCATCCAGCCTTGCGTGGCCAAGCCGTACAAGGTCAATGCGGCGCAAGAAGAAATCAGACCAAACAGGATTGCATTCGCATCACCCACCAATTTGATATAGCGACCAAGGAACACGCCCTGCATCACGACGCTGGAAATACCCACCATAAATAAGGAAAGACCATTCTGCATAGGCGTCCAGCCAAAGCGCAATTCAGTCGATAAAACCCAAGTGGTTTGTAATGTGAATTGGGCAAACATGGTTAAACCGTAGACCCAGACCAAAGAACCTACGCCGCGTAAATGGGCAAGACCACTCAGCCCTGCGAACGGATTCGCTGATCCGATCGAGAAGGTTTTACGATTTTCTAGCGGCAAGGATTCTGGTAAAGAAAAATAACCATAAACCACGTTAGATAAGGACACAGCAGCGGCCAGGTAAAACGGATAATGTATATTCGCCTCACCCAACAGACCACCAGTAACAGGACCACAAATAAATCCTAAGCCAAACATCGCCCCAATTTTACCTAAAGCTTTACTGCGATTTTCAGGACTTGATACATCGGCAATATACGCATTAGCAACGGACAGATTTCCCGCCGTTACGCCGCCTAAAGCACGTATGATTAGTAGCCAATAAATGCTGGTTGCTTGTGTCAACATTAAAAAATTGAGCCCTAGACCAAACACACAAGTCAGTAAGACGGGGCGGCGGCCAAAACGGTCACTCAAGGCGCCAATAACCGGCGCAAAGAAAAATTGCATCACACCGTAAATGGCGACGATCGCTCCATACCAATGCGCTTGCGCATCGGCTTGTTGGGTAAAAGCACCAACCAGACGTGGCAGTACCGGAATAATCAAACCGATTCCTAAAATATCCAGAAATACAGTGATCAGAACAAAACGAACGTTCGTCGGGACTATCGGAGCTTCTGATGCGGCTAAGCTAGAGGGGGAGTGAGGTTGGTCTGGCGTAGTCATCCGTGCGGGCTTTCAGTTGAGGTCAGCGTTTAGTACATAAACGCATAGCATGCAGCAATGAAACAACACTACGGCGGTTTGCTGTCATTTCCATGCAATCGCAATAGTATATGATTCAAATCATAGAACTTACGCAAAATTATTGTTTGCCAAAAAGTCATTACTCTACCCTTGACGCATATTGCACAGGGTAAACCAGCTTATAAGTATTCAGGAGCACTTATGCCCTTATTTGATCACTTTTTGGTGATTGCATTGTTAGTCGCCATCAGTGCGTTTTTTTCAATGTCAGAAATTTCTTTGGCAGCGGCACGTAAGGTGAAATTGCAAGTGTTGGAGTCCGAAGGCGAATTACGCGCTGCCAAAGTATTGGAGTTACAACAAGAGCCCGGACACTTTTTTACGGTAGTCCAAATTGGACTGAATGGTGTAGCGATACTCGGCGGTATCTTGGGTGAGCAAGCTTTAACGCCCTATTTTGCCAAGGCATTTCACACCTTTCTGGGAGACTTCGCGTGGGTTGATACGCTGAGTTTCCTGACTTCATTTTTATTCGTCACCTCAATTTTTATTCTCTTTGCTGATTTGATGCCCAAGAAAATGGCGATGATCGCACCCGAAGCAGTGGCAATTTTTGTTGTCACGCCGATGTTGTTATGCGTTCGTGTGTTTAAGCCTTTAGTGTGGGTGTTTAACGGGCTGTCGAATCTGATTTTCGGGCTATTAAGTTTGCCAACAGAAAGAAACGAGCAGATTACATCTGACGAAATTTATGCAATGGTCGATGCCGGTGCCGAAGCCGGTGTCCTGCAAGCACGTGAACATCACATGATAGGCAATGTGTTTGAACTGGAAAGCCGGACGGTTCCGAGTGCTATGTCGCAACGTGACAGCATCGTCTATTTCAGCTTGCAGGACAGCGATGTCGTCATCAGGCAAAAAATTGCCGAGCATCCACATACCAAATTTTTGGTCTGTGATGGACATATTGACAACGTCGTTGGCTATGTTGAGTCTAAGGATATTTTAAAGAGGGTATTAACCAATCAAGCGTTCTCAAAAGTCCAGGAATTGTCAATACGTACCGCCTTAGCAGTACCGGATTCTTTAACTTTATCTGAGATGCTGGAGCAATTTAAAGGTACGCGTGAAGATTTTGCAGTAATTTTGAATGAATATGCACTGGTGGTCGGTGTGATCACCTTGAATGATGTATTAAGTACCTTGATGGGCAATCTGGTGCATCCTTTCCTTGAAGATCAGATCGTACAGCGCGATAGTAATTCATGGCTCATTGATGGAGCGACAACAATTGAAGATGTCTGCCGGGCGCTTGATATTGATTCCTTGCCCGAGCAGGGCAGCTATGAGACTATTGCAGGCTTCATGATGACGATGCTCAAAAAAATACCGAAACGTACTGACTACGTCATGGTGGGTGCGTACAAATTTGAAGTCGTCGATATTGACCATTATCGTATCGATCAATTGCTGGTGGTTCGTGTCGACGAGGCACCAGCGTCTTAAAAATAATTTGCAGAATTTCAACGCCGCCAGCATCAGGTTGACGGCGTTTTCGTTTTTTATCAGGAAAGTTTCATGTCTCAAGCTTGCGGAGTAGATTTTGGTACCTCAAATTCAACAGTGGGTTGGCATCAAGCCAATCAGCCAGCACTGTTAACACTGGAGCAAGATAAAGTCACCTTGCCATCGGTGGTGTTTTTTAATGCCGAAGATGATGAAGTAAGCTATGGTCGCGCTGCGCTGACGAATTATCTGGCAGGTTATGAAGGGCGCCTGATGCGCTCAATGAAAAGCTTGCTAGGCACCAGTTTGATGGATGGTCAGACCGAGGTACTTGGTAAATCTGTACCTTTCCGTGGTTTATTGGCGCAATTTATCGGTGAATTGAAACGACGCGCAGAAACGTCCGCCGGACTTGCGTTTGACTACGCCGTGTTAGGTCGCCCGGTGCATTTTATTGATGACAACCGAAATGCCGACCGTATTGCGCAAAACACCTTGGAAGATATTGCGCTTGCCGTTGGTTTTAAGGAAGTCCATTTCCAATTTGAGCCAATTGCTGCTGCCTTCGATTACGAGTCGCGTATTGCCAAAGAAGAATTGGTGTTGATTGCCGATATTGGCGGCGGTACCTCGGACTTCTCACTGGTACGTTTGTCACCCGAACGTTCACACGTGCTGGATCGGAGTGCCGATATTTTAGGCAATGGCGGTATCCATATCGGTGGTACAGACTTTGATAAGTATCTGAGCCTGGCGCAAATCATGCCTTTACTTGGACTTGGTGGAAGATTGTCAAATCAGACGGATATCCCATCGAGTTATTACTTTAATCTTGCCACTTGGCATACAATTAATCAGGTATACACGCAAAAAGTAGGACGCGAGTTGTTGGATGTATATCGTGATATTCAGAATCCGGAATACCGCATGCGCTTTGAACGCTTGCTCAATCTGGTCGAAGACCGTGATGGACATTGGTTGGCAATTAAATCTGAAGAAGCCAAGATTTTGCTGTCGGATGTCGATAGCATCGATCTGAGATTAGAACGCTTACGCAGCAAGCAAGCGTCCGCAAGCTGCTCACTGGTCATGGAGCAAAAAGACTTACAATCAGCAGTTGGACATCTGAGCGCAAGTATTGCTGGCGCTGTATCTCAGGTGATACAAGACGCCGGAATACGCGCAGACCAGGTTGATACTGTGTTTTTTACTGGTGGCTCTAGCGGTGTGCGTGGTTTGCGCCAGCAAATCGCCGCAATTGTTCCAGATGCACGTAAAGTGGAAGGTGATTTATTTGGAAGTATTGGTGCCGGGCTAGGCTTGGATGCAGCACGCCGATTTACTTAACCCCGGTCTTTTCGTTTGCAGTCTATAGGATATACTTATCGAAGTAATCCTATCGATTTTCCCAACCCGGGGGTAGCATGCCTATCGACGACGATGCTTTGTTCATTGAAGACGATTCAAATGAAGGCTCATTATCAGGATCTGCCGCACCAGTTCGCAGCTGGAAAATTGCCATTGTCGACGACGACGAAGATGTACACAAAACAACTTGTTTTGCACTGCAATACACACAAATCCTGAATCGCCCCCTGGAATTCATCCATACCTATTCCAAAGAAGAAACCCGTCGGGTCTTTGCCACCGAATCAGATATCGCGGTGATCCTGCTTGATGTCGTCATGGAAACCGAGCAGGCCGGACTGGAGTTGGTCAGCTACATACGGGATGAATTGCAATGGCGTGACACCCGCATTATTTTGCGCACCGGTCAACCTGGCTACGCTCCTGAAGAAGATGCCATCCGCGATTTCGATATTAACGATTACAAGACCAAGAATGAACTGACGCGCAAAAAGCTGCTGACGTCATTGACAGCGGCGATTCGCTCCTACGAGCAAATTTGTACCATTAATGCCAGCCGGCGTGGTTTGCACCAAATCATCCTTTCCAGCGCTTCATTCACGTTTGATCATGGTATCCAGGCATTTGCTGCGGGTGTCATCACGCAAATTGCAGCACTTTGCGGCGTGCCACCAGAAGGTTTGCTGTGCGCGCAAGGTGAATTAAACGAAGGTGAAACTGGCCAGCAATTCAATGTCATTGCCTCGGCTGGTCACTATAGTAATCTCATGAATTGTGCTATCGACGATATCGATAATATGAAGGTCAGGGATGCACTCAAACACGTTCTGACCAACCGTGAATCACTGTTCAGCGAAAATAATATGACCTTGTATTTTGCTGGCAGAGGCAATCGCCCGCTGGCAGCATATATTGATTTGCCCTATGCACTGTCTGAGATCAATCACAATTTATTAGAAGTGTTTTGTTCTAATCTTGGTGTTTGTATCGATAATCTCAGCCTCGTCAATCAACTTAAAAATCATGCGTATCGCGATCAATTACTCAAACTTCCAAATCGTCTGAAGTTTATTGATGAGATCAATGACATTATCAAAAATAAAACTGCGCATCAGGTGCTGGCGTTGATAGACATTGATGACTTCGCAGAAATTAACGATGTACTAGGCCATCACTACGGAGACTTATTACTCAAGGCTGTTGCAGATCGTTTGCGCTCAGATCTTGGCCAAAATATTTTTTTGGCGCGCATTTCAGGTGATGTGTTTGGTCTGCTTGGCCATGAGTCACAATTGCGTCCAGAGTTATTAAAAGCACTGTTTATTTCACCTTTTGTTTTTGATGACACCGCACATGCAGTCTCCACCTCTATTGGCATGGTCGAATTATCCGGTTATGAGAGTGATGGAGCTGAAGCGTTAAAAGATGCCAGCATCGCCTTAAAACGCTGCAAAACCTACCAGCGTGGCAGCTACACCTTATTTACCCGGAAAATGGGACTGGAGATCCGTGAACGTGCAACCCTGATGCAACATCTGCACGAAGCCTTTGATGCCGAGCGCCTCTTTTTAATGTACCAGCCACAAATTGAATTAAGTACCAAGCGTTTTATCGGTCTGGAAGCATTGATACGTTGGCGTACAGATGATGGACAATTGATTCCGCCGACCGAATTTATTCCACTGGCGGAGTATTCTGGTCTGATTGTCAGCCTTGGTGCCTGGGTGTTACGTACTGCCTGTTTTTTAATGGTAAGACTGCAAAAAGCAGGAATAGCACCTGAGCGTATAGCCGTCAATGTCTCAGTAGTGCAATTCCGCCAGGATGATTTTGTCGACAACGTGCGTAAGGCATTGAAGGATAGCGGCTTACCGCCAAATCATTTGGAATTAGAAATTACTGAATCCGTCACAATGGCCAGTGCCAGCATGTTTGAAGCACGTTTGCACGAACTGAAAAACATGGGTATTCATATCGCAATCGATGATTTTGGTACCGGTTTTTCATCCTTAAGTTATCTCGATAAATTACCTGTGGACAGGCTCAAAATTGATCGTGCATTTGTACAGCAAATTGATACCCCCGAAGGTCCAAGGATTGCTGAACTCATCACGCAATTAGGCAAAAAACTAGGATTAACGGTGATTGCCGAAGGTATAGAAACACAAACCCATTGGGACGTTTTGAGTGCGATGGGTTGTCATGAAGGACAAGGTTTTTTAATGGGGCGACCAATGCCAGAAGATTTATTACTGGAATGGATTAAAGAGTTCGGCATGGCGAGTAAATAATTCGCAAAAAAAAATGGGCTGCGGCACCTGCCATAGCCCATTTTTTATAAAAGGATTACACCCTATTTACCATCTCTTTCCATTTGTTTTGCCATACGCTCTTGCATATCTTTTCTCATCCGGCTATGGCTTTCATCGAAGGTTTTTTGCTGTTCCGGCGTTAATATCGCGTATAAGCTTTTTACGGCTTTCAAACGCGTTTGCATCAAGGCCTCGTGCTGCTTCATGCGCTCAAGCGCGAGTGTCATACGATCTGGCGTACTGAGTTTTTCAATATCCTTCTCTTGTGGGCGTTCAGGCATATTGGTCGGTATCATCGCTTGCGTGAAGCTCGCCCAGGCTGGTTCCTGAGCGCTGGTGATTTTTAATTTATCATGCATTTCGGCCTGATGCTTTGCCATATGCTCCTTCATTTTTTCGGCATTTTCAGCCGAATGTGGCCTCATCATATCTGGGTTTGAAGGTCCCATTGAAGCAGATGCAGACATTTGCGCGTATGCCATTGAGGTTGCAGTAGATGCAGAAAAAATCAGACCCATTAACAAAGTTTGCGGAATATTTTTCATCATTTCTCTTTTTCCGATACTAAAAAAGCCCAAACTTTGCAGAAATTCATTGGTAAAAAAATTGACCTGCGATTGAGCAACATGAATTGAGTTGGCCATTTTTAAAGCCACCTCAATTTGGAGGTATAGTGTTCCTTTCTTGTATCCTCACAATATCAATTATGCGCTGGTTTGTATCCCTGAGTAACATATCGGAATTAAATAGCGCTTTTGATGTTTCTAAGTTTCTACACTTGGGTTTATCATAACAAGCTGATACAAAATCACTATTTTTTTCCTGGGAACCGAGCACATAATGGGACATATGGATACATCAAACAAAATTCTTATCGTCGACGATGATCGCGAAATCCGCACTTTACTGGCGGAATATCTTGACCATAATGGCTATTCCACAGTGATGGCTGCTGATGGGCCTGGCATGTGGGCAGCTTTATTAGAACATCAATTTGAGCTAGTCGTACTGGATTTAAATCTTCCCGGTGATGATGGACTCACTTTGTGTCGCAACTTACGCGGCAAATCGAATGTTCCGGTCATCATGCTCACTGCACGCGGCGAACCCTTGGATAGAATTATCGGTCTGGAAATGGGAGCCGATGATTATTTGCCAAAACCTTTTGAACCACGCGAATTATTGGCACGTATTCGCAGCGTACTACGCCGCACTCAACATACGCATTCAAATTCTGGCAATGAGAGTTTGCAAAAAATTAAATTTGCTGGCTGGACGCTGGATATGACAGCACGTCATCTGATCAGCCCCGACGATATGGTGGTTTCTCTGTCAGGCGCAGAATTCCGGATGCTCAATATTTTCCTTGAACACCCGAACCGCATCCTGAATCGTGACCAGTTATTGAACATGACACATGGACGTGATGCCGATCCGTTTGATCGTTCGATTGATATTCAAATTAGCCGGTTACGACAAAAACTGCGTGAAGATGCGCGCACCCCACAAATCATTAAAACCGTTCGCAACGGTGGCTACGTATTAGCGGTCAGCGTAGTTACCGAAAAGAATACATGAAGATCTTGTCGTCAATGTGGGGGCGGGTATTCGCCGTATTGATGATAGGTATGCTTTCATCGACCGCATTGACTGGCTGGCTGGCATTTGGTGAGCGTGAAAAAACGCTCATGGACTATCGGGTCACGCACTATATTGAACGTACCGAACAAATGGCGCGTGCTTTAGATGTATTGCCTACTGCCAGCCGGGAAAGTTTTCTGGCAACCGCACCGCCTATGGGTTTGCAGGTTGCGTCAACGGCAGCGGAAACCAATAATATTTATCCTGAATCCGACTATGCTAAGGCGGTGAGTGAAAAATTAGGTAAGAGTTTTCACGTTACCTCCATACCTACTGATCCCAATAAGTGTCCGCGCCAATCAAAAGACAACAATGTTATTCGTCTGCCTTGTGAGACATTGGGCATTGTGCTGCATGATGGCACCGCTTTACGGCTGGTAGTGACACCGCCAAGATTAGTTCAACCACCTCTAAACAGTGATTTTATCCAGTATATAGCCCTGTTTCTTGTCAGTATTGCGGTGTTGGCATATGCGATCGCCAAAATGGCAATGCGTCCCTTGCAACAAATGGCAGAAGCCGCAACAGCCCTTGGTCAGGACATCAATAGCCCGGCATTGCCAGAAACTGGTACCAGCGAAATTGTGCAGGCCACATGTGCTTTCAACGCAATGCAAGGCCGCATTCGCCACCATATTTCTCAACGCACTCACATGTTGGCTGCAATTACGCATGACTTGCAAACACCGTTGACACGTTTGCGCTTAAGGTTAGAAAAAGTCAACGACTCCGAACTGCGCGATAAATTAATTGGCGATTTGTCAGCCATGCAAATGATGATCAGGGAAGGCTTGGATTTGGCTCGTAGTATGGATAGTAGCGAAGCGCTGCGACCTTTAGATATTGATTCGCTGCTAGACAGTGTTTGTAGCGATGCCATTGAAGCCGGACAAAATGTCACCTTTACGGGTATTCCGGGAATCACCGTTTTGGCGCGACCTCAGGCTTTAAGACGCTGTCTTACCAATTTAATCGACAATGCTGTGAAGTATGGGCAATATGCAAAAGTCAGCATGTCTATGGCAAAAGATGATTCTGAGGATGTCTTAAAGGTATCGATCTGTGATGGTGGTCCGGGAATTCCAGTTGAATTTCAGAAAAAGGTGTTTGAACCATTTTTTCGCATGGAGACTTCACGCTCACGCGAATCAGGCGGCACAGGCCTGGGGCTAACCATTGCGCAAAATATCGCTCAACAGCATGGTGGAAAATTACAACTCGCGAATTTGCCCGAGAGCGGTCTGGAAGTGAGCTTGATACTCCCGATTCAAGCTACCTCATCCAAAGTCTGACATCCATCAGGAATCGATGAGCAGATGATGGCGACCGATACACAAGGCTAAGACACCATCATAGCGGAGCAACGCCGCTACACACACGCCAGATTCCCCCTAAGGACTAACTTACCGCGCTTTCTGCGCGGAAGCTTTTGGCCGCATGCGTGAAAATAATAATGCGATTTTGCGTTAGTTTGTGGTATTGAGTACCATAGCTAAGATTCGGCTTCCGGCTGATAATGAGGCATGTTGCAAGCTCACTCACCCGATGACAATCGGATACCCGAATGGTTTACCATCAACGGTGCTGTCGTATCATTGACAGCGCTGCCTCGCCTCTAAAAATAAGAAAGGAAATTACTATGATCAGTCTGCAACTTGGCGACGTTGGTCACACTATCCAACTTGCAATTGCACCAGTATTTTTATTGACTGGTGTAGGAACCAAATTATCCGTTTTAACCAGCCGTCTGGCCCGTATCATTGATAGGGCAAGAGCGGTCGAACAATTATTGCGTACAGAGGAAGGCAAGCGAATCGAACTGGAGGCAGAATTAGAAGAGGAGCTGGATGAACTTTATCAACGTTCGCATCTGATCAACCGTGCAATCACCCTCAGTACGACAACCGGCTTGCTCATTTGTCTGGTGATTGCGGCTTTATTTCTGGGTGACGCTACTGGGCTTACACTCGACAAATTGATTGCAGCCTTATTCGTCGGTGGGATTTTATCGCTGATTGGTAGTTTTATTTACTTTATGCGGGAAATCTTTGTAGCAACACTGACGCTCTCACGTCAACATCAGCGCGACAAAATTCGACGTTTGCCGCGCTAAATAAAACACAGGTTTTGAATACTTGATTCAAGCTTTTTTACGGGCTGACAGATACAAGTGCGTTCGATGTATAGCTACCCGGACCAGGGCACACAACTGGCGTCTGATAGGAAGCGCACACCGTAAATGTAAAATTCTGCGGGATTGTTCCAGAAGGGAATGACGGCGCAATAAACCCTGTTGAAGCCGAGGAGAGATTAATCAACCCGACATTTGACGGTCCACCGATCTGAATCCAGCTATAGTAAATCGGCGGCAAAGTACCACCGCTCGTCGATGTACCAGATGTATTCGCCGCCAGAGTCACGATAGAACCACTGTTCACCTGCTGAATCGGATTGGTAATCGTCAACACAATAGGCGGCAAAGCGCTGACATAAAACACAACAGGGTATTGTTTCAGTGCACTCAGGTTAGTCGGATCTATCGCTGAACTCGATGCATACAAAGTAAACGTGTAGGTCGTCGGGGTTGTGACCACAGTAGGAAAAACAATGCTGGCAACGGCATTATTTGGATTGATCACGGTAATCGGCGACGACGTCGTGGGATTCGCCGATGTGTATTTCCACAAATAATAAATGGAGCCGGTAGTTACTTTCCCGTTCGCATCATAGAGCTTGCTTGCAGTGCCATCCAGTTGCTGGGTTGCACCTGGTAATACATTGCCACCACTCGTTGAAATTGGCACTGCTGTAGGTAACACGATAGGATTAATCGTCACAGTCTGAATCGCTGTGCCGGTTTTTTGGTTACTGTCTGTCACGCGACATTGCAATTTGACGGTCGTCGCTTGCGTCACGACCGGTGCTACAAAACTACCAGTCGCTGTCGTTGAATTGATCAGATTAAAGGTCAAACCAGCGCCATCATTGATCACCCACTGATAAGCGAAAGTCACACCGCTCGGCGCCGTCGATCCCGCTACAGCAGAGCAAGTTAAAGGCACTGTATCACCCGACGTAACGATGGCATTTGCTCCTGCAGTGACTACTGGGTTACCGGTACTCGATGCCGATTGCAAAACTTTAAGCGTCGTTGAAGAGCTGTTAGTATTGCCTTTTGCATCCGTCGCAAAAAAAGTAATTTGGTAGGTATTATCAGCGGTGAGTAAGGTAGGTGGAGACAAAGTTAAGGTGCAATTGACACCATTGCCACTAGTATCCGCCTGCGTTGTCGCACAGTTGCTGTTACCTACTGCCGTGACGGGATTTGCACCAAGAGTCAGCGTATTGACCTGCCAGTACATATTGGAGATACCTCCAGCACTGCTACTTGCATGTCCAACAAAGCTTAGTGGATCCCCTGTCGAAACTGTCATCGGTGCCGGGACAGAGACAGAGACTACGCCATTGCTTGTAATGGATCCGCTACTGCTACCACCGCTAGTGGCACCACCACCTCCGCATGCTGATAAGACAAATGCTAAGCTGACGATCAGTGCGCGACGAACAAATCTGATGTTGGAATACACTATGGCTCCGGGATGAACAATGGTGAGAAAGAGGTGAATTGATTTCATTGTAGCCTCATCTACCGCCTTCGTACGTTGCCAAAATCATAAAATTCAAGATTTTTATATATTCATTTTTACAAAGACTAGTGCAAATAGATCGCAATTGTGGCAATCTGGAATTTCAGTTTTCCTGCTCTGGAGACGCTTTATGAATACCAAGCATTACGCGCATTGGCCACCTGGTTTGCCGTATCAATTGATCGCCCCGGCGACCAGTGTGTATCAGAACTTACACATATCGACATTGCGTTATCCAGATAAGCCTGCGCTTATTTTTTATGACTCCATTCTCACGTACCGGCAATTAAATGACGAAGTGCTAGCTTTGGCAGGCTACCTGCAACAGGTTTGCGGTGTAAAAAAAGGCGATCGCGTTCTACTCAATATGCAAAATAGCGTGCAATTCGTCATCAGCTTTTATGCCATTCTGAGAGCAGATGCGATGGTAGTTCCTGTCAATCCGATGTTGATGAAGGACGAGTTGGCCCATTATGTGGATGACAGTGGGGCAAAAGCAGCGATCGTGGCACAAGAAGTATTGCCGAGATTGATAGGCTTACTCAAACCGTCACATCTGCAACACATCATTGTCAGTACTTATTCTGATTATCTGATCAGTGAGACCAGCCTCACAGTTCCTGAATTTGTCAGAGCGCCAGCAGATGTTCCTCAGCACGCAGGGGTTGTTGCCTGGAAAAATGCCTTAGCAGCACATTTAGCACCCGCGGAGCATGGCGCTGGACCCGACGATCTGGCGTGTATGCCATACACCTCTGGCACGACAGGCCATCCCAAAGGTTGTATCCATACGCATAGCAGCGTCATGTTCAATATCGCTGCCAGCCCGGTCTGGACCGGTGCCGCCGTTCCGAATCAGGTTGCCCTGGCAGTTTTACCATTCTTTCATGTGACAGGCATGCAGTCAGTGATGAATGTAACAATTTATTGTGGCGGCACATTGGTGATATTGCCACGCTGGGATCGCGACGTTGCCGGTCAGTTGATCACCCGTTATGCAGTCACCAACTGGACTCTGGTGCCATCGATGATGATTGATTTTTTGTCTAATCCAAGATTGGAACAATACAACATTTCCAAACTGACTCGAGTCTCTGGTGGCGGTGCAGCAATGCCTGCCGCTATTGCACAAAAACTTCTCGATTTGACGGGTCAGGTTTATATGGAAGGCTACGGTTTGTCCGAAACCATGGCACCGTCGCACGTCAATCCTCCGCAGCGCATGAAGCAACAATGTCTGGGAATTCCTGTTTTTAACGTCGATGCACGCGTTGTTGATCCTGCGACGGGTAAAGAAGTCGCACAAGGAGAACAAGGGGAAATCTGGATACATGGTCCACAGGTGTTTAAAGGGTATTGGAATGATCCCAAAAAAACCGAAGACGCATTCGCAGAACTCGACGGCAAGCGCTTTTTCCGATCCGGTGACTTGGGTTACATCGATGAAGACGGTTTCTTTTTCTTCACCGACAGGCTCAAACGCATGATCAACGCCAGTGGTTTCAAAGTCTGGCCCGCTGAAGTGGAATCCATGATGTATCAGCACCCAGCGATTCAGGACTGTTGCATCATCGGCACCCATGACGAATACCGTGGAGAGACGGTCAAGGCAGTCATCGTCAAGAAAGCAAATGCCACGCTAACAGACGAAGACATCATGTTTTGGGCACATAGAAAAATGGCCGCGTATAAAGTTCCACGCGTCGTTGAATTTGTCGACGCCTTGCCGAAATCGGCAACCGGAAAAGTGATGTGGCGCACTTTGCAAGAACAGGAATTAAGCAAAAAGAAAATTTAATATCACTGATCCGAGTTCACCGTGACGAGCTTATTGTCGCCACGGAAAGTTTGATCCCTGATGTTCGGCAGGAGTTGTGTTTCGTAATGATTGAAAACAAATGTAAATTCAACTTAAAAGCGAGGTGCCTTAAAAATCAAAATAAGCTACCGAATGAAGGTTGTTGAACAGGGACACTCCTCAATTTGAACAATTTTTTTTTACGAGCTATCAACTAGTTAGCGATTTAATTTTCATTCACAGTAAAAAAAGCTGTATTCGTACAAAAATAATAAAGATTTACGCTAGATCTTAATACCACTCAGAAATTTTCTCGCCCATTATCGTTCTTTTGGGAAGAACCAGAACATTTGATCACGTATTAACGCAACAACAAATCAGGCTTTGCACCTGAGAAATTTTGGCATAGTATTGAACTAGCGCCGCAGCTTGGATCAGTGTTTTTGCGATGTTGCAATTCTCCATACTGAACTGAGAAATAACTGAGCGTCAGATTTGATTTTTCTTAGCATTTTATATGGGCATTATTTGATCAACATGATCGTCAACGATCGAACTGCTTAATACCTCCTCATAATTAATCTGTTTTTGCTCGTTCAAAAATAGATACCGGAGCTAGTTTGCAACAGTTCTATAAGAATTATATATTGGAGGTCACTATGAATTTTCGTCAACTTCGCATTGGAACACGTCTTGCTGTCGGGTTTGGGGTTATTTTAATTTCTTTAATTTTGATACTGATTGCCGGTAGCGTGCTCAGCGCAAGAAATCGCCAGGCAATGATGAAAGGAATTGAACTTTCTCATAGTAAAACGGCGCTTGCCGCAAACATGAAAAGCAGCATGCTCGAAGGTGGCTTAGCCATCCGAAATATTGGCATGCAAACCGATCTCGGCGAAATCGATAAACAAAAAATAGTCATTAAAAATCAGCGCGCCAAATTCAACGACGCACATGACAAATTGCTGGCTTTAGGTTTGAATGACGAAGAGAAAAAAATCGTTGATACGGTCACCAGCATAGACCAACAGGTCGATGCCCCAACCAAAGAAGCATTCAAAATGTTGCTATCATTTAACGGTGAAGAAGCAGTCAAACTGATTTCAACACAAATCGATCCGCTGCAACAAAAAGCCTTACTTGAGATTAATAAACTGGTTGATCTTGAAGATGCCGCGGCTGCCGAATTGTCGAGTCGCGCTGAAAGCAACGCTAGTAAACTGGTGACTGTTCTGCTCGCTATCGGCGGTGTCGTTTTGTTGATGGGTATTTCTTTTTCAATCGTCCTTACACGTAGCATTACCAGACCACTTGATGAAGCAGTACAAATTGCAAAACGCGTAGCGGCGGGTGAATTAACTCACCGTGAAGCAGATACGGGTGACGATGAAATCAGCGAATTATTAAATGCGCTAAAGGAAATGAGCGACAATTTATTTAATATCGTCAGTGAAGTACGGCAAGGAACCGATGCCATTGCGATTGCTTCTGGCGAAATCTCGACCGGCAATTCCGATTTGTCTTCACGCACCGAAACGCAAGCTGGCGCACTCGAAGAAACCGCGAGCTCCATGGAAGAAATTACTGCCACGGTGCGACACAACGCAGATAATGCACGGCAAGCAAACGGGTTGGTAACGTCTGCGTCCAACTTTGCGATTAAAGGTGGTGAAGAAGTCGGTAAAGTGGTCGATACCATGAACTCGATTAAAGAAAGTTCACGCAAAATCGTCGATATCATTAGCGTCATTGATGGCATCGCATTCCAAACCAATATCCTGGCTTTGAATGCAGCCGTCGAAGCTGCACGTGCTGGTGAACAAGGACGTGGTTTTGCGGTGGTCGCATCTGAAGTACGCAATTTGGCACAACGTAGTGCCAGCGCCGCCAAAGAAATTAAAACACTTATCGGTGATTCCGTAGAAAAAGTAGAGTCTGGCGGAAAATTAGTTGATGCAGCCGGCAAAACCATGAATGAAATTGTCACGTCAGTTAAACATGTTGCCGATATCATGTCAGAAATTACTGCCGCCGGTCAGGAACAAAGTGCTGGCATTGAAGAGGTCAATCGTGCCATTACGCAAATGGATGAAATGACGCAACAAAATGCCGCACTGGTAGAACAAGCGGCTGCGGCTGCGGAAAGTATGGAAGAACAAGCCGAAAATCTCGCGCGTGCAGTCTCTGCTTTTAAACTTGGAACGCCACCGACCGCAAACACAGGGAACCGTATTAATATTCACAAAGTCGAACCAGCAGCGGAAAATGGCTTGTCTGCCGCAAAAGGAAAATTAATTAAAGTACTGGGACTTCATGTTAACTAATTAATTCGGTTTTTGTGCGGCCTTGCTCATCAGCCGATATACATCTATGAAAAAATCGGAAGCATTAAAAAAAATTGTTGAGCAAGCACGTACGGGAGACTTAACTTTCCCTGCGAATATACAGGCCACGCTTGAGATTCAAGAGGCTTTAAATTGTCCTGACTGCGGAATTGAAACCGCAGCCAAACTGGTCACTAAAGAGCCAATGATTGCCGTACGAGTTGTTGCTATCGCCAATTCGGTAGCCTACAGCCGGTTTGGTGGTGGCGTTACGAATATCAGAACCGCAATTACGATTCTTGGCTTCAATACATTGCGCTCAGTTGTCGTTGCAGTCGCCATGCGACAATTGAGCCAAATGAGCAAAAATCCTCAAATCAAAGCCATGATAGAAAAATTGTGGTTACACTCTGCACATGTCGCGGCGCTTGCGCATTTACTGGCCAGAAAGGTCAGCAAAATTGACCCGGAGACAGCATTATTTGCAGGTGTTGTTCACGAAGTCAGTAGTTTTTACCTCCTATCCCGCGCCGAAGAATTTCCGTCGCTGCTTGAGCCCCATCAGACCGACAAAGACGATATTCTCGATGAAGATCACGAAATCTATATCGGAAGATCAGTTTTGCATCAATTGCTTGCACCCAAACGAATTGTCAGCGCGATAGAAACGCTCTGGTATGGAGCGCGGGCGACACCGCCAGAAACGCTGGGCGAGACCTTGCTGCTGGCCAATGATTTGGCGAGTTGCTCCTCACCGCTTGATCATCGCGATGTGGTGATGGTTGAGCAAACCGCTGCTACCATCGACTTTCCATTTAAAGAGACCTCATTGCGTCAAATTCTTACCGAATCTGATGACGATTTGCAGTCACTGATTGCCAGTCTGGCCAATTAAAATAAATAGACAAGAACGAAGCTGCGGCGTTTTTGCGCTCCGTCGAGGACTTTCGCAAAAGCGTTCCAGCAAGGAATGACGACGCGGGCAGTACATGCGTACGACAAGGCGCCATAACGTAGCTGGGGCGTTTTTGCCGAAGTCCTTTTTAATAGTGAGGTGGACGCTCGTCTACTACCGCAGTCCTTTGGCTAGCCGTTACCGCCAATTCCCGCATTCTGCCCGCCATGGCAGTCAGCAAAGCTTCTAGTTCATCAATTTTTTTCTGTTGGCGATAGACTTGGGTGTTTAAAGTATCGACCAGATCATCCTGGCGCGACAAACGAATTTCCAGATCAACCAGGCGTTCTTCTGTGTTCATAGGTGGGTACTTTCTTTGGACTAACGCAAAATGCGTGCACAGTATGCCATATCCGGAAACCCACAGAATATAGGCGTAACCTTGTGTAAGGCTGATGATATCGGATACCATAAACATATATTTTTATCTAAAATACATGAATGGCGTGGCGATCCTTTCCAGATCGGGCCGTGTTCGTTTTTTCTTGTCTTCCGTTCTTCAAGCTGTGATAGGAATTGGTAGTGATAGATATTTTTCGACGCCTTTTTGGAAAGACTACGCAACCGGCAACATTTCAACCGCCAGTTGCTGTCGTCGCGAAAATCGAACCGGCGACGGTACCAGTACCTGAAATCATCGAAAAACCACCAGAAGTATGGAATCCAGATAAAAAGTTTGATCATTTATATTTAAAATGGATGATGTCAAACCACCTTGGTGCAGCCAGCCCTTATGTGGAAAAAACCATACTCTCAGGGCTAGAAAAACTACGCCAATCCGATCTTGCCGCTTCTCAGTTATTGCCCAGGGTTCCCACCGTTTTATTACAGGTATTAAAAAGCCTGCGTGAAAGCAATGTGTCTGCTAGCGACCTGGCACATCAAATTTCTAAAGATGTGGCACTGGTCGCGGAACTGTTGCATGAGGTTAACGGTGCTTATTACAGTCCGATCAACCGCGTGACCAGCCTTGATAGTGCAATACAGTTACTTGGTTTTAATGGCTTGCGTATGCTGATTGCGCGTACCGCATTTCGCCCGATTATCCAGACGCAAAGTGGGAAACTTGCCAAAGAACTCGCACCAGTTATCTGGGAGCACTCTGAAAAGAGCTCACTAGCATGTCAATTGCTCGCGCAGCAAAGACAACTCGATAGTTTCCAAGCATTCCTCGCAGGCTTATTACAAAACGTTGGATTAGTGATTGCATTCAGGCTGGTCGATAGAACCGGCGTCACAGAAAAATTGCCGATGTCTGCCGGTTTTCAGACGGCATTTTTTAAACAGGCTGAACTACTCACTTTACATGTCGGCGAACAATGGGAATTCCCTGAACCAGTATTACGCGCGATTGCCAGAAAACATGGGACAACTGAGCAAGCTTCCGAGCTGGCCGATTGTTTGCAACAAGCTGACCAGCTTGCCCGCTTGCGCTTACTGGTCAATCATGGCGTGATGACAGAATCAGATGCGGCAGCCTTATTGTCAGCTAGCTCCGGTTTGCTTGAGTGCTTTCAACAACTGAATCAGGCCCAGGCTTAAAGAATTATCAAAGCAAAAGAATTTGTATGAGTTTGGCTGGAACGGACAAATCATTTTGCTTTGATAATTCGTGATTTAAACTGGGGCGTGGCGATAAGCACGAATTACCGTTTGAATAAGGGTTTGCAAGTACTGGATTCTATTTTTTAGCATTTGATATTCACTCATCAGATTGCAGCACGGCGGTTATTTCTGGTCGCAATTTGAGACGCGTATTGTGGGTCCTGATCCATTGCTAATTTTTGTTCGTCAGTTAAACGTTTAGCACTGATGATTACGGTTTGCACGTCTGATTGTTTAGTATCAAACGCGATTTTTTGATCTTCAGTCATGCGTTGAGCGGTGATAACAACAGTAGGAATCTCTGCTTTTTGGCTCAGGGTTGGGTTGGTTTGAGCAGTAAAAGCATTCCCGACGGCGAGTACGCTAGCAAACAATGCGGTTGCTAATACGGCGCTGGTTTTGATTGATGTTTTCATTTTATTTCTCCTGAGGTGGTTGGTTGATGTCTCCACTTTAGGCGGATGCTCGTCAAGCCACCAGCAGGATGTGACGAACTGCAAAATTCAGGGGGTGAAACATTAAAAGTAAGGAGTAAAGCACGCTGGCTTCAGATTGGATTTGCCATAGAACACCTTCAATTTGTTGGATTTTTGATCTTCGTGATACAAAAATAATTCGGCTTTATTAGATGAAAAAGTTATTGCTGGAAAATGAAACCGCATTGCACTACTATGAAATGCAGAGCATTTTGCGCGGTACAATCCTGTCTGCTCACAGGCAAATATGAGAAAACAGCGTCAATCAGATAAATACGACCAATGCGTAGACCTACAAGGATTACGCCCCAACGAGGAAACTAATTATGTCGAACGACAGCGGTTCTCAAGCTAGTACGATGGGCGGACAGCAAATGGATGGTTCCGGCCATCATGCGCCGCTGGAATTTCTTTCATTTACCCTAGGTAATGAAGAATATGGGATTGATATCCAGCGCGTACAGGAATTACGTGGCTATGAAGCGGTTACCCGTATTGCGAATGCCCCGGATTTCATGAAAGGTGTGATGAATTTACGCGGTGTTATCGTACCTATCATCGATTTACGCATGAAATTTGCGCTTGGCGTAGCAGACTATGATCAATTTACGGTCGTGGTCATCCTCAATATTTCGGGTCAAACCATAGGCATCGTGGTCGATAGTGTTTCTGACGTTATCACCCTCACCCAAGATCAGATTAAGCCAACACCGGAAATAGGCTCAACGATAGAAGCAGATTTTCTAATCGGACTGGCGCCACTCGAAGAGCGCATGCTGATATTGATGGATATTCAGAAACTGATGTCCTCTGACGATATGGGCTTACAGTTCGCGGTTACCATGTAATTAACCCTGTGCAAAAAGGCCCGAATTCAAAAAATTAATACATTTAAAACCATTTAAACGACTTTAAAGACATTTTTTAAGATTTTTAGCCCTGTTTGTTATCAAACAGGGCTTTTTTTACGGCCATCATGCTGTGAATTTCGAGGCAGGGTTCGCGCGGGCTGTACAATAGCGGCTTATTCCTTGTATTTTCTGCTCCATGACTATCCTGCTCACCACTCTCAACGCCCGCTATGCCCATGCTTCACTGGGTTTACGCTATTTGCTCGCGAACATGGGAGAATTGCAATCGCAAACCCAGATTCATGAATTTGTGATCGGTGCGCGTAGTACGGATATTGTGGAAAAAATTCTCGCCTATCGCCAGCCTGATCAAAAATTTATTGTCGGATTTGGCGTCTATATCTGGAACATTGTCGAAATTACTCAGGTCGTTGCTGTTCTAAAACGAGTTGCACCAGAGATTGTGATCGTGCTGGGTGGGCCTGAGGTATCACATGAAACCAACGATCAGGAAATTATCCGGCTGGCAGATTACGTCATTACTGGCTGGGGTGACGTCAGCTTCCCTGATTTATGTCAGCAAATCATCAAAGGCCCACAACCTTTAATGAAGGTGCATGCCGGTTTGCAGCCACCGATGAACGAAATCAAACTGCCGTACGCGTTATACACAGATCAGGATATCCGCCACCGCACGCTGTATGTGGAAGCCTCACGCGGCTGTCCATTCAAATGCGAATTCTGTTTGTCTGCACTGGATAAAACTGCATGGCCGTTCGATATTGACGCCTTTCTGGCAGAAATGGAAAGCCTGTATCAGCGCGGTGCACGTTTGTTTAAATTTGTTGATCGCACCTTTAACCTGAATGTCAAAACCAGCCTGAAGATCATGCAGTTCTTCCTGGATAAACTCGCAGCAGCACCGCATGATCCGGTGTTTGCCCACTTTGAAGTGGTACCCGACCATTTGCCTGATGCGCTGAAAGAAGGAATACAAAAATTCCCTGACGGTACGCTGCAATTTGAAATCGGCATTCAGAGTTTTAACCCGGAAGTGCAAAGCCTGATCAGCCGCAAGCAAAACAATGATAAAGCCGCTGAAAACATCCGCTGGTTATGCGAACACTCGCACGCCCATTTGCATGTGGATCTGATTGCAGGACTGCCAGGCGAGACTATGGAAAGCTTTGCTGAAGGTTTCAACAAATTAGTCGCTTTAGGCCCACATGAGATTCAATTTGGTATTCTGAAACGCTTGCGTGGCACGCCTATCATCCGCCACACCGAAGCTTTTCAGCTGGCTTTTGATCCAATGCCACCGTACACCATCCTTGCCAATAAAGACGTCCCCTTTGCGGCGATGCAAAGACTGGTTCGCTTTGCCCGCTATTGGGATATGGTCGCTAACTCAGGACGTTTTGCGAATACCTTGCCGGTCATTCTCAGCGAATCGCCATTTGAAAACTTTATGGCATTTTCTGATTGGGTGTATGCCAATACCGATGCGACGCACAGGATTGCTTTAGATCGTCTGGCTGGTCTGGTAACGACCTGGTTGGTAGAACAACGTGGCATGAATAAAGAAACCGTGATGGCACTGGTTTCCAGCGATTACGCTGGCAATGCAAAACATAAGCAGGGTAACTCCAGTGCTGGCGAACAAAAGGCGCCTGCCGTGGCAAAGGCTACCCCACAAAGACAAAGCCGCCATCTGGCGGCCTGATATAGTGTCGGTTATTTGTTCATTGTATTTATCAAACGGGCGATTTCACCAGATTTTTTTCCACTGATAATCGCCTGATTTAACTTGTTGATCCAAACTTCACCCGCACCGGGAGCTGTCGCGAAATGCAAGTCGTCACTCATCAGAGGTTTATTCAACACAACAAATCCGGATTGCATGTTCTGCTCATCTGTTTGCCCTTCTACACGAAAGCCCTGCCGCAGATAATTTTCAACATCTACGGCTTGTGTAAAAGATGTACTCAATAACATGACATCCATGCGTTTATTCAATAATTTTTTCAGCCGTGATGAATTCGAACTGACATCATCTTCAACTTTGAATAAAACATTACTCTGTTTATCGAAATCATCACCATAACTAGCGCCGCGAACAATCCCTATTGTTCTGCCTTTCAGATCTGCAATACTGTCGAATTTGAACGTGTTATCACTACGCGCGATCATCCAGACTGTATTGGCGTAAACAGCCTCAGAAAACACTAATTGAGATAAACGTTCACGGTTCTTTGAAAGACCAAACACGATACCTTCGCCATTTTTTGCGTAAGCCAAAATACGCGGCAAAGGATAGCGATGAATCTCAAACTGGATATGTAATTGTCGTTCGAAGTAAGTCAGTACGGCTCGGACATTGTCGCGCAGCGGTAAAATTTCACCCGATTCGCTCCTCAATTCACGTACGAACAACACCACTTTTTGCGGCTCAGCTGCGGGGGCTTCCGAGACAAAAAACATCCCTGAAATAAGAATTAAATAGGCAAGACTAAGCGACAAAAAACTAGCGCATTTCCAGATGCCGGACCGACTCATACGACAGAACATAAGGTGATCGTTTTGTCCTGTGCGGAAAATATTCATAAATTATGATGCACTTTGTCGCGTTATATTAAATAAACTTATCGAGTAAAGCGGCGGCACGTTGACTCGCTTCGCGCGCTTCTTCTATGGTCGTTGCTTTATCAGTATGGCTGACAAGAGAATTGGTCAACAAAGTGACAAACGAACGATCGAGGGCTTTACGCGCTGCGGACATTTGTTGTGCAATGCCCTCGCAATCTTCTGGATTTTCTGCCTTGGCGATCAGCTTTTGCACTCCGCGCAATTGCCCTTCGATTCGAGCCAATCGGTGGAGCAAATCCTTTTTCTGTGTATCACTTAAGGCGTTCCCTTGAACAATTTTGAGGGGGGGAGTATCTGCCATTTTTTATCTCCTGTGCATTATCTATAAGGACAAAATCAGCATGCAAATTGATACTCTACTGAGTATGCTCAAAGCATACAAGCGTTACGTTGTAAATGCCTGGAAGTTCGTAAGCGCTAAACAACAATATGGCAAACTTTACTTGTAAATGATGAACAACACGATTTGATTACAGATATCACTCCAATAAGTAAACAAAATCAAACTTTTTTCTTTGCAAGAAATAAGTTACCCCATAAAGAGATTTTTCTACTATCCATAGGTCGTCCAACATCGCGAGGACGGATGCGAGACGCTCACTGAATTACTTTTTTCACTGCACTCCCATCGACTCACTGAAGAAATGAAAACAAATTATTTCATTATTGCGAATCATTCTCATTTGCATTACTATAAGAACATCTTTGAGGAAGACGACTATGAACGCAATTCTGAATTTACCGGTTAAAAGCAATGGTTTGGCAGGCGACAAAAGCAACGGATGGATGAGTGAAAAGGCACGCAAAAAAAGCCTGCACAGATTATTACAGGCCTTATTGCGCGAGGGTTTCTTGAACCGCCAGGATTTAGTTACAGCTGGCGACACCAGTTGGCTCCCCTTATGGTCAAAGAAGCGGATGTTACGAATAGAAGGGCTGCAGCTTGGTCGCGCCGGACATTGCCATATCGGTGGTGCGATTGCCGTGCATCAAAGCGGAAAAATTCCACATATCATCGATACCTCATCAGAATTGCTCAGCGTTCTCAATACCGAAAGCACTGAGTATAGTGCGCAAGCTCAACAACGATTCCAGACCGAGCTGGAAAATAGCGTTGAAAATGATATTTTGTGCCACCAATACCGACAAGAGTGGTCGGCAAGTCTGCTCAACCAGATTTTACAAGCTCGACAAACAAGCTTATGGACGACGATGGTCAATGACAGCAATGCCATTACCAACCATTCAGCGCTTTTCTTTGAACAATGGGGCTGTATAGGGCATCCGTTTCATCCAGGCCACAAAAGCAAAACGGGTTTAAATGAGGAACAGGTTTTCGCCTATTCGCCAGAATTTCAACCACAGCTTGATTTAGTGATCGGTGCGATCAAAGCCAGCGTTGCCAGAATCAGCAGCGTACAACCAGACTTAACGTATACGCAATGGATGGCAATACAATATCCAACGGAAATGTCCATTTGGTTTGAAAGCTTAATAAAGCGTGGTCTGCCAACTGATGCATGGTTGCCTTTACCGATACATCCTTATCAGGCAGAGCACGTTTTGCCTGAAAAATTTGCCGCTGAAATCCGCGCTGGTTTGCTATTAATCGACACCGATTTTCCGCGCCTGCGAACCTCACCAACCATGTCATTCAGAACTGTCGCGAGTAGTAACAACCATCTCGCGCCGCATTTAAAGCTTCCCTTGTCTTTGCAACTCACCAGTGCACAAAGAACGGTTTCGCCCAAAGCTACCATCATGGGTCCGCGCGTCAGTCGTTTATTACGTGAACTGATCCGCCGGGAAAACGGATTTGATGACTCCCTCGACATTTTAGCCGAAGAGGTCGGATTGCATTTTATCGATCCTAACGACGACGCAGACCGCGCACGTCATTTATCCATACTCTTTCGGGAAAATCCAATGACACGAATTCAGCCAGGTCATCTGTCTGTTCCCGTTGCAGCTTTGTTTGCGGATTCCCCGATCAACGGCAAAGCATTCGTCACTGAACTAGTGGCGTCTGCATTTGGTGATGATGGGAACGGTGCGTTGAGCTACTTCCGTGACTATAGCAATATCGTGCTACAAGCGAGCCTGAGTGCATATCTCATTTATGGCATTGCCTTCGAGGCTCATCAGCAAAACAGTCTGGTTCTCTTAAACAAAAACGGAACAGTCGCGCAATTGCTATTGCGGGATTTTGGCGACATACGCATCTATACGCCAACGCTACATTCGCAAGGCCTACGACTAGAGAATCACCAAGCCGGTCATATTTTGTTTGATGACCCCAACATCGTCCGCGAAAAATTTTTGCATACAACCATGCTTTGCCATCTCGCGGAATTAGCAGTGCTATTGGCGCGCTGTTATAGCCAACATGAAGATGCTTATTGGCAGATTTTATACGACAACAGCGCGAAAATTTTTGAACACGTTCGTCATCGTTGTGATCCTCAACGATGGGAAAAAGAACGTCAGGCGGTGATGTTTGAAGATTGGCCAGTCAAGTCTTTATTACGTATGCGCCTCAATGATACGGTCGATGATATTTGCTTGTCCATGCCAAATCCTTTAGCACCATTTTCGGTCAATTGACAATGTTCATCGATCAGACGAAAAAATCGCTGCACTGTTTATTTTTGATTCAATTTTTAGCGATGGGGTCAATGGAAATGAGTGCCCCTTTTTGGGCGCAACATCTGCATCAGATGACGTCCATGTCAACAATGGCTTTAGCATGGGCCAGCGGAATGGCCTATGCTGGTCCAATGATCATGACGATGTTATGCAGCCCAATATGGGGAAAAATTGGAGATCGTACCGGTCATAAAATGATGTTGGTACGCGCCTTGCTGGCGTTAACCGTTACGCAATTCTGGATTGCATTCAGTGACGACGTCTTTAGCATACTGATAGCCCGATTATTACAAGGCGCACTTGCTGGCTTTATTGCGACGGCACAAGCGTATGGCAGTAGTCTAATTCAGCGCGACCAGCGAGGAACTTTGATGGCACATTTGCAGATGGCAACGGCTATCGGATCAGTATCGGGACCTATGGTGGGGGGATATATTTATGGGTCACTTGGTTTCAATCAAATTAATTTGATCGCAGCACTCATCTGCGGTACTTGCACTCTCGCTACCCTATTTTGTCTGCAACCTGTCAATGGCACAAAAAAATCTGTCTTTGTCAACGCTGAAGAAAATCAAATTCACAGCAATAGCGCACATTCTCTTTCTCCTTTACTTGGAATGTTATTCGCTATCGTTTTGATTCAAAGTGCCAAAATGATGCCCCAAGTTTTTTTTGCTATTTATGCAGACCAGGTTTTACATGCGCCACCGTGGCTCACCGGTGCCTGTTACGGCGCGTTAGCAGTGGGACTTTGCGTCGCCGCGCCGTTTTGGGCAAAACGCTTTGCGCACAAGTCAAGGTCAGCGGTGTTGCGTGAGATAGAATACTGTTGTTGGGCTTGTGCCATCATCTTAGGTTTTCAGGCACTCAGTCATCAATGGTGGCAAATCGTGTTCAGTCGTATTGTTTGGGGTGTTTTTCTGGCAGCATTGCTTCCGGTGTTTTACAGCTTGCTATCAAAGGAGAGCAGTGATGCACAACAAGGATGGGTGCTGGGTTTGGGCAACAGTGCGGCAAAAGCCGGAGCACTCGCTGGTATTGCAATTGGCTCGTTGGGTATGGCTTATTTGCCTGTGGCACAGCTGTTTTGGCCGATCTGTTTTATTTACGTTCTGACTGCATTCGTGCTGCGATACCAGCGCCAGCAACGGGTATCCCTGACACTGATGAGTAAATCTATTTGACGCACTAAAACGCACAATAATAATTCATTGCCATTTTTCTTTGTACCTGTATTGACTCCCACAATAACAGGTACATTTTTTTATTCTTCTATGCCATCGTTCAGATACCAATTTTTACGTCTCCTCCATTGTTGGCTCGCATTGCCATTCGCTTTGCTTCTCATTTTGCAAGGACTGACTGGAACAATCATTACCTGGAAACATGAAGTCGATGCTTTTCTTAATCCCGGATTGTTACGGGTTACCGCACCAGAAAACGGAAATGCCGTCGCGAGAGAACGATTAACATTATCAATACTCGTCGAACAGGCAAAACAACATCATCCGACCGGCAAACTGACAATGCTGGAACTGCCAGAAAAAGAAAATGAAGCACTTGTTGCATGGTTTAAAGAAGCCAGCGATCAGAATAAAAAACCTGGTACTAAACAGATGATGATAAATCCCTATACGGGAACAATGATTGGTGAAAGAGTGCCAGATAAAATCAGTTTTTCACGATCGCAATTTGTCCCGAGCCTGATGTCGTGGCATAGAAATTTTTTGGGCAGCGATAATGGTAAATTGCTGGTCAGCATCAACGGCATCGTATTGTCAATAATCGCCTTGAGCGGTATCTATTTGTGGTGGCCAGTGTGGCGATTAAAAGCGTGGTGGCAGGCAATAACAATATCCCATCAAGGTTCGTGGAAACGCTTTAATTTTCGATTACACAGAGCAGCAGGTTTTTATTCAGCCCCCTTATTGCTCATGTTGGCGATCACTGGCATTTATTTTAATCAACCTGATTGGATCACACCGATAGTCAAACAAGTTGTCTCGGTTACCGCAGATTCAAAGGAAGTAAAAGCCTCAACTGAAAATAATTTCACTGACAGCGAAATCAAAAACCTCAACCCCGATCAGATCATCGATCTGGCACAAAAAGAATTTCTAATGGCGAGAGTCACGCGCATCAGCTTTCCGGAAAAAATAGACGGCAAGTTTGAAGTAAGGCTGCATCAGCCTGGAGAGTTAAGAGAAGGAAGCGGTGCCACGCGTGTGACTGTGGATGCGCTTCATGGCAAGATCATTAAAATCCGCGATCCTTTAAAGGCAAGTAAAGAGGCACTGTTCTATAGTTATTTTTTCCCGCTGCATAGCGGTGAAATTTTCGGCATCATCGGCAAGATAATCATCAGCTTCGTAGGATTATTGCCCTTGCTGTTCGCCATCAGCGGCACCTTGATCTGGTTAAGACGCCGCTGATATTTGAACGTCAGACAAGCAACCAATCAAGTGACAACTGTTTTTCCTTCATTGGTGGGCACCAGAAATATGATGTGGTGAGTGGTTGTGTGAATTTAAACAGCGCATCGGTAATCCCATCTTCGGCACCAGACATACGACGCAGTTGCGCTTCAAATGCTTGAAATGAAGTAGCAAAAGCCACAAAGTAAAATCCAGCATCCTTGCCAGCAGACCACGGCATAGAGCGGCGCAACACAAACGCTTCAGGTTCAAAATTTTCCTGCGCAGTGCGTTTCACATGAGCCGATTCAGGCGCATCGTCTAATTCTTCATTATCCGATTGGCGGCGACCTACCATGTCGTCTTGTTCGCCACGTGACATGTGTGCGAGGCGGTCAAAATGATGTAGCCATTTTTGCGTTGCCACGTAACTTCCACCATCGACATCAATGGCCACGGCGATGGCGTGTTCATCCTGCGGATTTTCTGTTCCATCTTCATAGCCGCTTAAGTCACGACCATTGTCGAATTTAAACCCGTCTATTTGTTGCTGCAATACGAAGGCTGGCGCTAATGCTTGTTGAATGCGAAGTTGTTGATGTACCAGTTGTCCGCGATCAGATTCGCGCAACCACAACCATAGTGCGGTGGGCGTCGCGGGTAGTTCTACTTTGCTTTCTGGGATGCCAGTAAAATCACGCAAACCAATGATATTTAATTTCAATAATGTCGCCAGACTAGCGCCAACGCCCAGCACGATGCGTTCACCATCGACCAGACGCTGTACGTTTTGCAAAGCTTGGTGTACAGCATCTTTGTTGACGTTGTTGTTCAGATCAAAATGCAAATAAGTTGCATGGGCAGGCAAAGGCTGCGAAATACCGACTTGGCTTTGTGACATAAAACTCTCCTGGGTTGCAATGGATGAAAACGGGTCATGCTGCGCGGATATGGCACTACATGCGTGAGTTTACCGGATTGCGTAAGAATATTGTTGGTGAGAGTTTTTTCACACTAAACAAGGGACTGCCGCGTCAATTGTAGAGACGCGGCGATCAAATGTAGAACAAATCAGAATTTGCTGCGGAATTGCAAGTAGGTCATGCGAGGCGCACCGATAAGTTTGCCTGCATTGGTATCCGTAGTACGAGTGAAATATCGCACATTTGTCAGGTTATTGATCCCCAAAGAAACTTCCCATTGGGATTTTGACGAAGCTTTCCAATCGATCTGTGCATTCCAGAGGCGATACGCAGGCGTCCAACCATTGGTACCATCGGCGCTCTCTTTCACCGTATTGGCATTGTCGGCAAACTGACCGGATTGATGCGTGCTATTGAAATTGAGCGTCCAGTTTTGACGCTGATAGCGCACACCCTGAGTATCGACATGACGTGCAAAAAAGGGTAAGTCATTACCAATCTTAGCACCGGACTCCGCTGATTCCAAAGTGGCATTGGTGTAAGCGTAGGTCGCATAGGCAGATAATCCCGATAACAAGGGATTGATTTTTTCGAATGCATATTCAACACTGGTTTCTACACCACGATGGTGAGTTTTGCCTTGGTTGAGGAAATAGGTGTTGACGTATTCGATTTGATTATTGAAACGCAGGTCAAAGACCGTGGCATCTAATTTTAGGCCATCACGATTCCAACGCGCGCCAAGTTCTGCGGTCTTGGCCACTTCTGCCTGCAATTGGTTGCCGTAGTTTTGCAAATTTAACTGCAAAAATTGCACGCTGCCAAACGAGGTGTTGTAGTTGGCAAACAGCGTCAATGCAGGCGAGGCGATATATGCAATACCCAAAGCAGGTAAGGGCTGGCGGTAGTTTTCAGTGTCGCTATAACCGTTCAGATTATTGTATCGGCTGACATTGACCGATTCGTAGCGCAAGCCCGGTGTAATACGCCATTGTTGCCATGCAATCTGGTCGTCGATATACACCGCGTTGACATCGCTACTATTCTGCGAAGATCGCTTGATAACACTCTGCGCATTATTCAGATTTTGGTCGTAGCTATTTTCACTTGAGCCTTCGTGCAAGTAGCGGTAACCAACGGTAATGTCATGACGCCAATCCCCACTTTGCAAACGTTGAGTAAAACGTGGCTCTATGCCGAAGACATTATAATTTCGCGGCTGTAAATTGATTTTGGTCGCTTTACTGTCAAAATTATTCGCCATTGCACTAGTGCGGAAACTGCTATTGAAATAGGTCTTGACCTCTACTTCCTGATTTATGGATAAGGTATTGAGATAATCCAATGCGATGCTGCTGCGACGGCCCTGCCAATAATCACGATTGCGTTGTGATTGATAGGGGTCAGCAGCATACTGCGCGCTGGTCAAACCACCCGGCACATTCGACGTCGCCTCGTAGTAACCGACTTTAGCGTTGAATTCTGAGTGCGAGTTAATTTCATGGCGCGTCTTCAATGACAGGTCGCTGCTATGCTCTTCGCTGTGTCGACGCCAACCACTTCCGTCTGCGCCGGAATAGAGCAAAGCCATGCCCAAACCATTGTCGCGCTGACCACCGAGAAAGGCGCTGTATTGTTTGCTATTTCCACCCTGGCTGTAGCTGTTATAGCGAACGCTGGCGTCTCCGGTAAATGGCACATCTGGGATTGCACGGGTATTAAAGTTAATGATGCCACCGACATTTTGAGGGCCATAGCGTACCGCGCCACCACCGCGCACCACATCAACGGATTCGATACTGTTGAGGGAAACCGGTGCAAACGAGAGTTGCGGCTGACCGTAAGGAGCGACTGCTAAGGGTATCCCGTCCAACAAAATCGTAGAACGTGGAGAGAATCGTCCATCCAATCCACGGACGCCGATGTTGAGCGACATATTGCTGCCACCGCTGGAAGAATTATCGGTGACCTGTATGCCTGGAATGCGGCGCATGACTTCTTCGATACTCGCCGCACCACTGTCCTGGATTGCCGCCATCGACATCTGAGTGCGGCTACCGGCAAATTTTTGCACATTGTTTTGTAATCCCGTACCTAACCAACTTCCAGAGACGCTCACCGTTTCTATTTCTGGCTGCTTTTCACCAGACTTGGAACTGTCTGCGTCAATTGCTTGCGCATAGCCTATGAGAGGAAATGCGCATGCCGCGCTCACAGCTAATGCGCATAAACGACGCGTTGAGGAAATACGAACGATGGAATTTTTAAAGGACGTGGTCGGGGAAGGGGTGTGGCGCACAATATTCCTGAAATAAAATGATACAAGCCATAATTATAAATACGAATCATTATCATTAACAAGTTATATTTTGATTATCCCCGTTTTTAAGGTTCAGGTGCGCCATTCGGTGCACCAAAACACTGCTATGTTGTTGGCATCTGGTTCGATAAATAATCACTTGTCTATCCTGCGCTTTGCCGCTTAGAATCAATAGGTCCTCACCATACTTGGTAAGGATGCGTCGCTCGGACGGTTCCGGGCGTTACGTCATAACAGGACAATTTAATCATGACCAATACATTAACTCCGCCGGGTCGGGGTTCAGTCGGTGAGGGCAGCGCTACGTCCACACCTGACTTTTCCTTCGCTCGCATCAATCGCCTTCCTCCTTACGTTTTCAATATTACTGCCGAGCTTAAAATGGCGGCGCGTCGTCGTGGTGAAGACATCATCGACATGTCCATGGGCAACCCTGACGGGGCGACACCAAAACACATTGTGGATAAGTTAGTCGAAGTCGCACAACGTCCCGATACGCATGGTTATTCCGCTTCCAAAGGCATACCGCGTTTGCGCCGTGCGATATCGCGTTGGTACAAAGATCGCTATGAAGTCGAGATTAATCCCGACAATGAAGCGATCGTCACCATTGGCTCGAAAGAAGGCCTCGCGCATCTGATGCTGGCGACACTGGATAAAGGTGATACGGTATTAGTGCCCAATCCCAGTTACCCGATTCATATCTACGGCGCCGTGATCGCTGGTGCCGATATACGTTCGATACGCATGAGTCCTGGCGTGGATTTCTTTGCGGAATTAGAACGGGCAATACGCGAAACTTATCCAAAACCAAAGATGATGATTTTTGGTTTTCCATCGAACCCGACTGCGCAATGTGTAGAACTGGAATTTTTCGAACGCGTCATCAAACTGGCGAAAGAGCACAAAATTTTAGTGGTACATGATCTGGCCTATGCCGATATTGTGTACGACGGCTGGAAAGCACCATCGATCATGCAAGTGCCGGGCGCGCGCGATGTGGCGGTCGAATTTTTTACCATGTCTAAGAGCTACAACATGGCGGGCTGGCGCATTGGTTTTATGGTCGGCAATAAAGAATTGGTCGCAGCTTTAGCGCGGATTAAAAGCTATCACGATTATGGTAGTTTTACGCCAGTGCAGGTCGCTGCGATTGCGGCACTGGAAGGTGATCAAAGCTGCGTCCATCAGATCCGCGATACTTATCAGGCGCGTCGTGACGTGCTGGTCAAAGGCTTACACGAGCTAGGCTGGATGGTTAAAAAACCGAAGGCATCGATGTACATCTGGGCGCATATCCCAGAACAATATCGTCATCTTGGTTCTTTAGAATTTGCAAAACAAGTATTAGAAAAAGCCAGACTGTGTATCTCGCCGGGCATCGGTTTTGGTGAATACGGCGATGAGTATGTGCGTTTTGCGTTGATCGAAAATGAAGCGCGTATCCGACAGGCTTTACGCGGTTTAAAGACCATGTTTAAGAATGATGGTTTGATCACTTAGGAACAATAAGCTGTCAAAAAAAGCGCCAACAAATATTAATGTGTCGGCGCTTTTTTTATCTCAATTAGCGGTCAATCCCAGCCTGACCACTTCTAGCGGTGGCGCTTCATTGGGTTGCCATTTTTGGTAAATTTTTTGGAAGCTGCCGTCTTTTTTCATTTGTCGTAATGCGTCTTCCCACTGCTTGATGGTTGCCAACGGTGTTCTCGAAGAAAATGCCAGATACAATTCCAGACTATCGAGCACCATGACTTTTTCGACTTCATCCACCGAGTGACCGATTTCTTTCAAGACGGAAGGCACCACGATGCTTCCTTCGGACCACAAATCAAAGCGCCCCATCATCAACATCTTTGCCACGACTTGAGGCGTGGAAGCCAAATCCAAGGTCTTAAAACCTTTTTTGACTGCCGTATCTGCGAATATACTCCCGCGATAAGCGCCAACGGCCACCTCGTGAATATCGTCACCGAGTGACAATAATTTGGCGGCATTACCTTTACGGGTGTACAGCACCGTGCGAGAAACCGCCACGGGTCCAACGAGCGTCATGAGTTTTTCTCTTTCCTCAGAACGTCCTACGGTGAATAGCATGACGTTTGGCTCTTCGAGCAAGGCCTTGTAACCACGATTCCAGGGAACTAGCTGTATCTGCGCATTGCTACCTACCCGCTTCTTCAGTGCCTCGACCACATCCACCGCCATGCCGTCGGTTTTATCACCGTTTTTAAAACTCACGGGAGGCCAGTCTTCGGTATATATCGTCAATTCCACCGCATAGGCGGAATGCATGCCAATCACCAGGAGAGCAAAAAACAGATAAAAAATCCATTGGTGTAATTTGAACGTCCACGGACGTAGTGCTTGATCGTGTTCCGGAATTGCGTATGCGTGATGAGCTTGCATCATTCACCTCTTCCTTGCGACTTGTGTTTATCAACAAATCAAACGAAAAATTTCTTTTTGGCACTATTTGGAAAAAATACTAATGCTGACTTTGTATATTAATCCGCAAATGAGAAAAAATTGGAAAAGATTGTAACGCTATGCAGTTTGCGAGGCGGTCGTTAGATTTGGCCGGTTGCACCGTCCCCACATCATGAACGCTTACTCAGGCCAAACGGAAAAAACCAGTTGCTCTATGTCGTTCGGATTGTTCAGCTTCTTCTTTGTATCAACCCAATCGGCGGGTTCCGGTACAGGCTTTTTGGTGAATACAGGTGTTTCTAGCGACATCTTGATAGCGAATACAAAGATGCCAGTTTTAACGTCCATTACTGGTAATTTCTGGACGACATCGTAGATCTGATTATCGTAAAATTCATGCACGGCTGGCTTCATATCCAGCCATGACGTGACCGCGCCGTCAGAACGTATAGCAACGATCAGATAGCCAGAGGTCGGCGGCAACTTTGCAGCTTTAAGTGAACGATATATCGCGGATTGCAATTTACGTGAATAACGACCGAGATTCTCTATCGTTATGCCTTTGGCCTGCATGGTTTCTTCTGACTGAAAAAAATACAGCGAATCAAACCGGGTTTCTGCTGCGGAAACCAGCGTAGAAAAACAAAACAACAGGGTGGCAAGCAGCAGTCTCATTGTGATTGTCCTTATTTGTTCACAAATACGCCGGCACTACGATTTTTCTGTACGTCGTTCCACGGGAAGATTTTGCCATTCATCGCCACATGCACGCCAGCAGGCAACAACTGCGCAGCGGCACAAGCAAATCCAAGGTTAAAAAAAGCATCTGAATTGGCGATGTCGTAAGGAATCATGGCACCAGTAAACACGATAGTTTTACCGAGATTGGCGGCACCTAAGACCTCGGCGGTTTCACGCATGGTATCAGTGCCATGAATAATGACGATGGCTTTCTCTGCGGATTGCTGGCAGGCTTGCAAGATCGTCTGGCGATGACTATCGTCCATATCCAAAGAGTCCATCAACATGCAAATTTCTAATTCGACTGGCACAGTCAAACGCGCACGTTGTATCACTTCTGGTAAGTGGCTCTCAGAAAAACTCAGTTTGCCAGCGATTTCATCATAGTGTTTATCAAAAGTGCCGCCAGTGGCGAGGATGCGCAGTGTCATGATCTGGTTATAAGTTGGTGATGGAATAGGCACATTGTAGCGCGGCTATGCCATTGCTGAAAACTGCTACACTACCAGGCTACGTATAAACACTAGCGCATTGGCAATATCAAGGTAGGCGCAGGAACAACAACATGAAAGTCATCGCACCCGGTACCGTTATTTTTCACCGCCATCGTGGTTATGGCGTGCTGACCTCGGTCAATTTATTGACGGGGTGGGTATCTGCGCGTTTTGGTGATGAAAAACGGGTGCTGGATCTGAACTTATCCACAGATGAGATTCAGCATGCAGACGGCGAGGCGATTTTATTCCGCCGCCATCCACCTGAGCGCATGCCACATGCACGCCTGATGGCAATGGTACGTGCTTTGCATGCGGCTGGTTACCAAAAATTGTATATGTATAGCTGGCCAAAACCATCTGGCTTACATTGGCGCTGGCAGTTATTCACAGGCACACGCAATTGGATGCAGCGACCTTGTCGCGAAGGATGGTATGGTTCCGGCGCTGAATACAACTTCAATCCTGTGATGGGCTGGGGGGATGCACCCGGTGCCAGTACAGAGGAATTGGTACACGCTTTAGCGCAATTTGATCCTGCGGGTCTGGCGCAAGCGATCGGAAAAGACGAAGACCACACGGCGTGGTTTGCAGATATCTGCGACAAACTTTTACCCAACTTTGCCTACAGTCTGGGAGCAGATACACCGAACAGCCCGCTACCTTTACATTTGCCACTCATCAGTGTGCGTCAGCGTATGGTTGTTCCGGCTGAATTACAATTGAGTTATCCACCGGGTTGGGAACACACCTGGAGCCCGGATAGCCGCGCTCAGCATTATCAACAGCGTGCTGTAGTACGACACGATGTGATTCCGAATGCCTGGAGCTTACCGCTGGAATGGTAGAAAAATATACTCCCCCGTTATTTTAAAAAAATTGACTTGTCCACAAGGAACTGCAATGGCGTTTTAAAGTACTGTCGGGGAGTATATCTAAGTGATCAAGTACCCAATGATTCCCACAAGTTGTCCCAATCATTCGGCTGGAACGTGCCTTCACGCTTCAATACCAATTGCCCTTTGGGATTAATCACAAAGTGGGTAGGTTGATTCACAATTGTGCCAAAATTGTCTTTATGCCCATTAGCGTTGCGCCAAATGATAGGGAAACGCTGTTCTTTCGGTACCGCAAGGTTAATCAGTTGCAGATAAGTATCAAAATCTTGTTTGTTCTGGTCGATGTTGATGGCGAGCAAAACAAAGTTGCGCTTGGCATTGCCGACGTAAAACTCACGCATCAATTTCAAATCGTGGGCACAAAGGTTGCAACCTGCGGTAAAGAAACTGACTAACAAAGTTTTGCCAGCATAATCGCTCAAAGCAACTTTTTTCCCGTTAGGGTCAACACCGACAAAGCTCATTTGTTGCGGCGTAGTGGCTTCTTTCGTCTCTTTTACTTCCTTGCTTTCTTTGGCTTCTTTGCTTTGCTGCGCCATGGCTGGCAAACTCAAACTGGACACCGTTACTATGGCAACCAAGGCAAGCAAGCGACACAAAAGCGGAGTTTTGACCATACTACTTTCCTTTAAAAAAATGGTAAGACCTATTCCAGGACGACACTAAAGCAATGGTGCATCAGTCCTGACGATAATACGTTAAATTATTGATATGTCGACAGATGTGAGGAAAACTTACGACAATTTGGTCAGATTTTTTTATTTAAATGATTACATTCAAAATTCGATGAAATAATGCGCCATTCCTACTTAGCCGTTTTTTAACCAGTCAATCATTACTTATTTCGACTCACCAACAATGACTATAAAGCCTCAACATGGGTATCACTTGCGTGATTCCCGACCTGAAGACGCAACCCAACTTAGCGTGCTGGCGTTACAAGTCTGGTTGCACACTTATGCCTGGAACGGCATTTCGGGAATCATTGCTGATTATGTTCTGGCAGAACTGACACCCGCCAAATTTGCCACTATGTTGGAAGATCCACGACAACACGTGTTCGTTGCTCAGCGGGATGAGAATTTACTGGGCTTCGCGGTGATCAATTCTGCGGCACCATGTCCTTGCGGTGACACCAAAGCGATAGAATTGGCGACTCTTTACGTACAAGAGCACTTTATCGGCACAGGTCTTGGTACCGCATTGATACAGGCGGCGCAACACTGGGCGTACGATCAGCACCAATGCCCGCTATGGCTCAAAGTCAATGCACAAAATCACCGGGCAATCGGCTTTTATGAAAGCCACAACTACAGCAAAACGGGTAGCATTGATTTCGTATTAGGTGGCCAGCGGCATGAGAATTATGTGATGCTTGGTTCTCCAGTTTTTGTCGACGACACTCAAAGAAAATAGCGTTTGTGAACTTCAGTCAATTTCACGCCAAACAAGCCCGCCATAATTTGTATCAATTCGCGGCCAGTCTGAAAAGCTCTGTGGAGGTGCTGTTGCTCGCTGCGGGGCAGATTATCCTGATGGCAATTGCTTTGCTATCCTGGCCAGTGTGGCAAAGCGCGACCTGGATGTACGAGCAACTATCTTGGTTCAACGCGATTGCACTCTTCATTGGCTATTCCGCGCTGTTGAGCAGCCCCGTCTTCTTGTTGCGGCAGCGCCTGCTTCCGACGGAATTGATGGCCTGGGCTCGAACCTTACCATTGCCACCGCATGCCCACGTCTTAGCGCATATCGCCGTCGTAAAGCTATTTCTGTTGCCGCTTACTGCCGGATTTGTACTCTCTAGTATTTGCTATTGGACACAGATAGCCATCAACTACCGCGTGATGGCGATAGGCAGCGTGCTGCTATTGCTATCGCTGGCGCTGATTTTACTGTTTGGATGCTTGATACTTCAGATACGGTATCAGCATTACGAATCGCAGTTAAAAAGAAATACTCTGACCGAATACCACTCGCCGCCTGCGCAGCCTTTTCTACAACAACATCGTCATACCTCTTTGCTGTCGCAATGGTACAAATTATTTTTCTTGCCGTTCTGGCGTCTTGAAAATGGCATCGGTGTTCAACAATGCTTCTTATTCGGTGCAGCCGGTTTGGCTCAATGGCTATGGTTAGAGCAAAATTCTCCGTTTATCCGATTTTTGTTTTGCATTGGCGCCAGCAGTTTGTGCTTATTATTGACTGATCGCGGCAGCAAAGCGGTACAAGAACAGATGCTACGTTTACGACCTCATTTGCGTGCATTGCCTTTGCATCTCGTCAGGCTTGAAATTATGAGTCAATTCATGTGTCTGATCCCTGGTCTTGCTTTGGTAGCCTTGTTTGCGATCTTACTGTCCAATAAGGTCAACATCCATACAGGCGTTGTACATTGGTATATCGGCGCACTTGGCATTGCACATTTGTGCATTGTCGCTTGCAGCCACAGCGCCGCTGCCACCCGCGCTCGTATCCTGATTTTATTTTTGGCGATTCTCACTGCCATCGGAAGTGAATTATGGATTTAAGTATTAACAAGCTCTGCTTCGCCTACCCGCATCGCAGTATGTTCTGGGATTTTTCTTTCACTGCGACCAAAGGCATCACCTGGGTACGCGGCAACAATGGGGCGGGTAAGACGACCTTGTTGAAACTGCTGGCGGGATCACTGGCGGTTTCCAAGGGGGATATTCATTTCAACGGCATCAATTTGCGCCAGCAGGGCTTTATCTGGCGTCAACAATGTTTTTGGTGCAGTAGCGAAACACCTGAATTTAACTGGCTTACTCTGCAGGAATTCTTTGATCTCCACTTAAATCTGTACCCCGCCGCCAAAGCAATAGACTTAAATACGCAATTAAATGCGTTTGGTTTGCTACCTATGCTCAATCAAACGATAGACACGCTATCGCTGGGACAACACAAAAAAATGTATTTAGCTCTGGCGTTATCCTTACCGGTAAAGCTATTGTTAATCGATGAACCATTTAATGCGCTTGACCTCGATGCAGTTCATTATTTGCGAACGCAATTAAGTGATTCCAAACGACTTGATCAACAATGCATTTTGATGACTAGCCACCTTGATCCTGATTTGCCGTTGGTGGGCGAAATCCACATCGGCAACTAAGGGGACTTGTTGTGCTGCAAATTGCCGCCAGACAATCGCGTGGTTGCCAGCGGCGCTTTGTGCGCTTCGTAGGTGTTGTGATTTACACCGCTAAGATATTTTTCGGCGTTCCGTTGGCGAAATCGACAATATTTTGAAAAGCGGCCGAAAAATACAATTCATAACTGTCTTTTTCAACATAACCCAGATGCGGCGTTGCTAAGACGTTTTCACGGCGTAGCAGCGGATGATCGGGCGCTACGGGTTCGGACTCAAATACGTCGATGGCAGCAAAGCCCGGGCGACCCTGATCTAAAGCCTTGAGCAACGCATCTGGCTCAACCAGCTCAGCGCGACTGGTATTGACGAACAAGGCGTCAGTCTTCATGGCTTCCAGATGAGCCTGTTTCACTATGCCGCGGGTTGCATCGTTTAGACGTAGATGCATGGAAATAATGTCGGATTCGGCGAAAAAGGCTTCTTTTGAGCTTGCCGCGTGATAACCATCTGCCACCGCCTGCGCCAGACTGGCTGGACGTCCCCATATAACAACTTGCATGCCAAACGCTTTGCCGTAGCCTGCGATCAGCTTACCAATTTTGCCGTAGCCCCAGATACCCAAGGTACGCTTTTTAAGCACCCGACCTAATTGATTGTGTTCCGGGCGTATCGACGTTGCCTGCCAGGTTCCTTGCTGCAACAGACTGGCGTAGTTAGTCAAACGTCTGGAGGCAGCCATAATGAGCACCCAGGTTAATTCTGCCGGTGCAGTCGGATCGCCAATCCCTTCAGCGATCGCGATCCCCAATTCTTTGGTCGCTTCGACATCAATATTGCCGGAAACTTTACCGGTTTGGGAAATCAGTTTCAGGTTGGGCAATTTTTGCAGCAATTGGCGCGTCAGACGCGTTCTTTCGCGTATCAATACCATTGCATCAAATTGGGCGAGACGAATTGCCAATTGTCCGGCACCCACTGCACGGTTATTAAATACTTTGACCTCGTGGTCCTTCAACAGCTGGAAACAGTCCAGTTGCCGCACGACATCCTGGTAATCATCCAAAATGGCAATCTTCATGAAATTTTTCCTTGATCCGGGATGAATAGGTGAAACAGATTCACTTTCACAAATCGTAATACTATGTTAATCATTTTGACGCAAAATTAGCTCGAATCATCACTCGCGTGTACAATTATCTGTTAAGTAGCTTTTTGATTCTTCCGCTTGTTTATCTGACAGGCGCTAGTTGGTATCGGGATCACCGTCCTGATGTCCTATTATCCGACAGAACCGCCGCGATGGTGTAAGCCTTGCTAGAGCTGGGAAATTTTCCACTGTGCTCGCAAATCTACAGCATGCTAACGACGATCCTGCCGTGCCGCTACACCGGTTTTTTTATTGAAATGGCATTGGAGGCAGTATGAATCAACCCATCATGCAGGGCGTGGCAGCATTAAATGCACCCGCTTACGTGAAGCATCAGAAACTGATCAACTGGATCGCGGAAATTGCGGCCCTGACCAAACCTGCAAATATCGTCTGGTGCGACGGTTCGCAAGAAGAATACGATCGTTTATGCGCACAAATGGTCGCCGCTGGCACCATGAAAAAACTCAACGAAGCGAAGCGTCCAAACAGCTATCTGGCATGTTCCGATCCTAGCGACGTGGCGCGTGTTGAAGACCGTACTTACATCTGTTCTGAAAAGAAAGAAGATGCTGGTCCAACCAACAACTGGATGGCGCCTGCAGAAATGCGCGCGACATTAAACCCATTGTTCGACGGCTGCATGCAAGGCCGTACCATGTACGTTGTCCCATTCTCCATGGGTCCACTGGGTTCACCTATCGCGCACATTGGCGTTGAATTGTCTGACTCACCTTACGTGGCTGTCAATATGCGCATCATGACGCGCATGGGCAAAGCTGTGTATGACGTACTGGGCACAGACGGTGACTTCGTTCCTTGCGTACACACTGTTGGCGCACCGCTGGCAGCCGGTCAGGCTGACGTTGCATGGCCATGCAACAGTACCAAATACATTGTTCACTACCCAGAAAGCCGCGAAATCTGGTCGTTTGGTTCCGGCTACGGCGGCAACGCTTTGCTCGGTAAAAAATGCTTTGCATTGCGTATCGCGTCCACGATGGGTCGCGACCAAGGCTGGTTGGCTGAACACATGCTGATTCTGGGCGTTGAGTCGCCAGAAGGCAAAAAACACTATGTCGCAGCGGCCTTCCCATCGGCGTGCGGCAAAACTAACTTTGCCATGTTGATTCCGGCGATCAAAGGCTGGAAAGTCACCACCATTGGTGACGATATTGCCTGGATCAAACCAGGTGCTGACGGTCGTTTGTATGCGATCAACCCAGAAGCGGGTTATTTTGGTGTCGCACCAGGTACCAATACCGCAACCAATTCCAACTGCATGGCATCATTGACCTCCAACACCATTTTCACTAACGTCGGTCTGACTGATGATGGTGATGTGTGGTGGGAAGGCATGAGCAAAGAAGCGCCAGCACATCTGATCGACTGGCAAGGTAAAGACTGGACGCCAGAAATCGCTAAAGAAACTGGCCGCAAAGCTGCCCATCCAAACGCGCGTTTCACCGTTGCAGCGACACAAAATCCGGTCATCGACGCGGCATGGGATGATCCTGCTGGCGTACCTATTTCTGCATTCATTTTCGGCGGTCGTCGTTCAACCACTGTGCCATTGGTTACCGAAGCGCGGAACTGGGTCGAAGGCGTGTACATGGCAGCGACCATGGGTTCTGAAACCACTGCGGCGGCGGTCGGTCAACAGGGCGTTGTTCGCCGCGATCCATTCGCGATGTTGCCGTTCATGGGTTACAACATGAGCGACTACTTCCAGCATTGGTTAAACATGGGTAAGAAGATTGAATCCATGGGCGCGAAATTGCCCGCCATCTACTGCGTGAACTGGTTCCGTACCGATGACAATGGCAAATTTGTCTGGCCAGGTTTTGGCGACAATATGCGCGTGTTGAAATGGATGCTGGAGCGCATTGAAGGTTCAGCCAACGGCGTTGAAAACGTCTTTGGTGTGACACCGACATTTGCGGATTTGAATTGGGAAGGACTGAACTTCACCGAAGAACAATTCCACACCATCACATCCATCGATAAAGCCGCTTGGCAAACCGAATTGGGCTTGCATACCGAGTTGTTTGAAAAACTCGCGTATCACTTGCCACAAGAACTGGAAGCGACCCGCGTCGCCTTGGAAAAACGCCTGTTGGCTTAATTTCCTTATTCTCTCAAAAAAGCGCGATTCAATCGCGCTTTTTTTATGCCCGAATGAAAACTTCAGTCATTTTTTGCAAGGCGGGTGCAACCAAAAATCCCAGCGCGTGTTGCACCTGCCCGATACTTCGTTTTTGCGCAACGCCTATTGTTAGTATATGATGCAAATATGACACCTGACGACTCTGAAAGGACGTATGCCGGCACTGTTAAACAACTTGCGACGACGGTTTTTTTTTCTTGTTTTCGGATTTCAGATCGGGATGTCTTACGCTGCTGACAGCTTGCAATTACAAGTCGCAGATGTTGAGCGTCCATCGAAATTAATGGCTGAAAAAATCCTGACGCAAGCTTTTAATACCATGCATGTCAATGTCAATTTCATCCCTCTCCCAGGCATGCGCATGCAAGTGATGTGGAAAGAAGGGAGACTAGATGGAATTGCAGGCAGAGCCCTATCGAGCGATCTTGCTAATGGTGTCAGGATCGATTTTCCTGTTGCTTATGAAGAAGCGGTAGTCTATACCATCAAGAAAAACTTCATTCCGAATGGCTACGAGAGTTTGCAGCCCTACAGTGTTGGTTTTCTTGCGGGAATACCATATTTCGATGAGCGCCTTAAAAACGTTCCGGAACGCGAGTCAGCACCTTCGATTGAATCCTTATTTAAAAAGCTCGAAGTGGGTCGTTCAGACATCGTCGTTGAGTCACGCTTTAGTGCTTGTGTACTGAAAAAATTAGGAATACAGGATGTGGTGATCTTAGAGCCAGCCTTGGAACGTCGACCCATTTATGTTTATCTGCATGTTCGTCATAAAGATTTGGTACGAGAACTGGAAAGCGTCTTAAAAGCAATGGAAGTCGATGGCAGCGTCAAGAAGCTTCAGGAGCAGGCTATTGCTGAATATCGCCAAAAATGTCCTGCTTAGTAAGTGATCTGGTTGAATCAAATCGCTACTGACTTGTTTTCAACGAATACAGATATAAAAAAACCGCGAACCTGAGCAGGGCGCGGTTTTTTTATGAGTGACAAACAAATCAGCGGAAATACGGTGCATGCGGTGGCGCACGTTTCGCCAGACTACTATTGAGGGTGACGACAGCTATATCTCCTGATTTAGCATCTACTTTAACGCTTCGCTTACTGAATAACTTAAACGCTGGCTTGCTTAAATAAGCGAGAGGAAACGCGATTGGCCATGTCGTCAGCCACGCTTCCATCCAAGTGGCAAAAAATTCATTGTCAAAGCCTATCCACACTAAGCGCAAAAAGGCCGTCACAAACAAAGTAATCAGACCGGTACTCAACAAACTCGGCATCATCGACGCCAGGCTGCGGGAACCGGCGATCAAACGTGGAGTTTTGTCAAATTGACGCGCGGAATACGCAGAGGGTGTTTTATCGCTGTACACTGATAAATGCTGCATTGCAAAATCCTCTTTTTTGGACTGATAAATGTTGTTACTTAATTTTTGCTTCGTGTTGGCTTCGTGGGGGCTTAACCGCGAGCAGCTAAAGCGCGCAGTTCAGCAGCCATATTTGGCGAACTACGGTCAAAATCGTTGGCGATACGGCGAATGGTCAGCGCATTACGCAAGTTACGGATGGCAGTTTTTTCTTCGCGTGTTTTCTTTGGTGCGACGATCAGCTTCAATGCTTGTGCAATACCGGTCAGCAACGGTTTAAACACAACAAACATGGAGGCAAACAGGCCAAGGCCGAGTAATGGACGAACTGAGGCCACGATAGAACTGATCGCGACTTCTGCCATAGGGACAGCTGCGGTAGCTGGAAAAGCAATATTGAGGAAACTCATGATGATCTCTACGATGATTTTTGGTTGATGAGAGCATCATATTGCATTGCAACATATAATTCTAATTTCCATTTCCTATAATTAATATATCGTTTGTGAATAATTGCTCTTAACAATATCAACGGAGACAAGCAATATGAATTTTCTGACTCTGGATTTGAATTTATTACGGGTCTTTGATGCCGTAATGATTGAACAAAATCTCACACGGGCTGCGGATAAACTCGCCATGACCCAACCAGCGGTCTCGAATGCTTTAAAACGCTTGCGTTATTCACTCGATGACGAATTATTAATACGTACGGCGTATGGAGTAAAACCGACGCCACGTGCGGAAATTTTATGGCCAACGATACGTGAGGCACTCGCCAAGCTCGAGGCCGCAATGGCCCCTGGCACGTTTGATGTTTCGAAAGCACAAGTAACCTTCCGCATGGCCATGGCAGATGCTACCGCGGCATTATGGATGCCAACGTTGGTTGGTGCGATTCAAAATGAAGCACCAGGCGTCAATGTACGCATGGTGCCCCTGACGACGCGCGAGCCACGTCCTATGCTATTGCGCGGCGATATCGATATTGCCGTGGGGTTTTTTCCCGGGGTGGTGGCGCAATTGTCTGGCGGACAAGCTGCAGGTACCAGTGCGATCCGGCATGAACGTTTATACACAGGTCATTATGTGTGCGTGATGCGGCAGGGTCATCCTCTCGCCAGCTCCAAACTCAGTCTTGATGACTATTGCTCGGCCAAACATTTGCTGGTCAGTTTTTCCGGCCGGGCACACGGGCTAATCGACGAAGTTTTGGAAAAAATGGGACGTGAACGCCATATTCTGCTGACGATTAATCAGTTCTTTACTGCCGGTAGGGTGGTAGCACATTCCGATTTGTTGACGGTATTACCACGCCACCTTATTTCAGCCACGGGCATGACCGACGCACTGGTTTGGAAAGAATTACCTTTCGATACACCTGAAGTGCATGTAGATATGCTGTGGCATGAACGCGATAGCCGCAATCCCGCGCATCAATGGTTGCGTAACAATTTGACCAATATGACACATTCAGACCTGGTGCCGGAGCTTGAACGGGAAGTGGAAATCGGTCATTAAGGCTATTTCCGATATCGCCCAAATTGCTTTGTGTCAATCCAGAGCTATTTTGTTACAAGAATATATATTTGCATTGTTGCTATACAAAAAGAAAATTGATAATCTGTCTGTAAATTTAACAATTTATTACAATTTTCTTTTTTTTCACGACTGATGCGAAATCTTCAGGACTAGCGACAAGGTCCTTAATGCATCTTTGCGTCAGTTTGTTTCTTGTGATTTCAACACCATCGCGGGCGACGAGCGTCCTTGATTGACACAAAAAAGATGCATTTTTCCTCTTCACGGCATTGGCTAATTTGCATATTAAGTCTGTCATTTTTCCTGTTCAAAGGAATGACAGCGCAAGCTGCTGCGTTACAGATTGGTCAGGATACAGGCAAGCTTGCGCTGCAATCACGATTTGAGGTATTCGAAGATAAGTCTGGAAAGCTAGAACTATCGGACCTGCTGCAACCAGCTATCAAACAACAATTTACGCCGTTAGCAGGTAATCTCAGTGCTGAATACTCGCCTTCGGCGTATTGGCTAAAGTTAGAATTGCAGAGAGAGAATAGCACTGCGCAAAAAGACTGGCTGGTTGAAATGACACCGGTCATGCTTGATGATATTCGTATGTTTCAACTGCATGCGAATGGAGAAGTTGAGGTACACAAAGCTGGTGACCATCTTCCGTTTTCACAACTAGAAATCCAACATCATTATCCACTGTTTCAAATTCACATCGACGATACTGCAATTCATACCTTGTACTTTCGCATACAAAGTACCAGCTCCGTATTCTTTCGCGCAACTTTATACGATCAAAAAACCTTCAGCGAAGCATCCAATTTTCTGTCTGGTCTGATTGGTATTTTTTACGGCATTATGTTGGCGATGATCATCTACAACAGCTTGTTAATGGTCAGCTATCGCGATATCTCTATGTTCCATTATCTGATGTTATCGATCAGTACGCTGATTGCGAGCATGAGCGTCAATGGGCACATAGGTTTGTACTTCGCACCGGATTGGCCATGGCTGGTTGATATTTTGCCGAACGTGATGCCAAGACTCATCGTGCTGAGTTCGTCGATGTTTATGTGCAGTTTTTTGAAGCTGAAAACGACGTTCTCACTTGCCAATAAAGTGTTCCGGTTTGTGCAACTGAATATTGTGTTATTTCTGGTGTTAACGTTAGCTGGACATCAGCCAGAGCTGGCGCGTGTTGGTCAATATTTGGGTTTAGTTCAAATATGTTTGTTTTTTCCAGTTTCTCTGGTGGTTGCCCTACGTGGATATACACCAGGATATATTGTGCTATTAGCCTCCACGGCATGGATCTCAGGCACGGTACTGATACCTTTACGCAATTTAGGCTTCATTGAATCGAGCTGGCTAAGCGACTTTGGATTTCAAATCGGCGCTGCAATTGAAGTGATTTTGTTAGCCCTGGCGCAGGCCTACAAAATCAGCCTGATCAGATCAGAAAATGTTCGCGTTCAAAAGCAATTGCTCAAAGTCTCGCAACAAGCAGAATATGAACTGGAGGCCAAAGTCAGATTGCGCACCAATGAACTAAATGAGGTTGTTCAACGTTTAAAGAAAACCGATAAAGAGAAAAACGACTTTCTCAGCATCGCTGCGCACGATTTAAAAAGCCCATTAACCAGCATCATCGGTATGACTGAGTTATTGCTGCAAATGTATCACCGTATTCCCAAAGAGCAGCAGCAAAATTATCTGAGCCGAATTAATGCCAGTGGCAAACGCATGATGCATATTGTCACCAATTTACTCGATGTCAATGCGATGGAAAGTGGCGATCTGCATTTACAAAAAACCGAACTTGATCTGGGAAAATTACTGAACGACATCGCGCTACAGTACGAAGAAATGCTCAAAGCCAAGGACCTGACAGCAATTATTCATGTTGAAGAATTAGTGATCGTTTCAGCTGATATCAATGCCATGACGCGTATTATGGATAACTTGATTTCTAATGCGATCAAATTTTCCCCGGTAGGAAGATTTATCTGGCTTACCGTCAGTCAACATGAGGGAATGGGGCGATTTGAAGTGCGCGACCAAGGACCAGGTTTATCGGTCAAGGATCAACAGTCGCTGTTCACCAAATTCTCAAAACTATCTGCAGTGCCAACGGCGGGTGAACATTCCAGCGGTCTTGGTTTATCGATCGTCAAAAAGTTAATCGAAGCACAAAATGGTGTAGTCAATTGCGTCAGTGAAGTGGGGGAAGGGGCGAGTTTCAGCATCGATTTACCTCTGGATATGCACGCCAGACAGCAGCCCATCGCTGTGGCTGCTTAGGGCAGATAATGATTAAGAAAATTCAACACATACATCGGTATATCGATTTAGATTTACAATCACACCTCATCCCAAACAAACCTTCATTTAATTATGTTCACAGGCATCGTACAAGGTGTGGCTCGCATTGCTGAAATCAGCGATAAACCGGGCTTACGCACATTCAATATCGCGTTTCCAGAGGGCTTCTGTAAAGACCTTGAAATCGGCGCCAGTGTTGCCGTCGACGGCGTATGTCTCACAGTGACGCAGTTGCATGGCGACGATGCAGCTGACTTCGATGTCATGCAGCAAAGCCTCAATATCACTACTTTGGGTAAGTACAAAGTCGATAGTAATATCAACGTCGAACGTGCCGCAAAAGATGGTGCAGAAATCGGCGGCCACCCCTTATCCGGCCATGTTGACTTCACTGCCCATCTGGGAGCAATACGTGAGCTCGAAAACAATTACGTGTTGCGCATTCAGGTTCCGCCAGAATGGCTGCGTTATATTTTTGCCAAAGGCTACATTGCAATCAATGGTGCGAGCCTGACAGTGGCGGAAGTCAATCGGGAAGAAAACTGGTTTGAAGTCTGGCTAATTCCTGAAACTTTACGCATGACAGTATTTGCAGAAAAAACCGTCGGTTCTGCGCTGAATATTGAAATCGAACGCAGCACACAAGTAATCGTTGATACGGTGCGCAATATGTTGAGTGAAACCTTAGGACCTTTATTGCCGGCCCTTGATGCGCTACTCAAACAACAAGGTATATCCAGCGATAATTTGTTGTCAGCTGCAAATTCTGTTTTAAAGAAATAAGCTACTTGTAAAGTATATAAAGTATAAAAAAGGGTGGGTACAACCCGCCAAATCATACTTCCCTCGCTGTGATTGTGATCGTGATTGCTGAAATTTTGCGGTTTTCATCCGCCCAAGGCAATCACGTCAACTTCATTTTTTCTTCATAATTCTCATGCAAAATTTGTCTGCTCGTTTTCAACCATAGAATGAAGAGGATAATGATGAACAGCAAATCTTTGATCAGAATGATGTGGGCGTGTTGCTTAATCACTGGCACTATCACCAATAGCGCCAGTGCTCAATCCACCGACCAAAAACCACCTGCACAGCAAGAGGGTCAGCATGGCCCAAGGCGTGAACCACCGCCGCAAGCCTATGAGGATTGCAAAGGAAAAAAAGAAGGTGATATCGTGCAGATCACTACGCCTCGTGAAGGAAAAATTTCGGCAACTTGCACAGCATCTGCGAAAGGCTTATTTGCGCGTCCTGAACGACCTCCGCGTCGCGATGGCGAACCGCAAGATGGCCCACCACCAAAAAAATAAGAGCATAAATCAAGTCTTGCTGCATTTCGCGGTAAGACTTGATTGCCAACATCACTGAACCGGTATGGCGCGAATTAATCCTCGCAGTAATCTTCATTAATAATTCTATTGCGCTGGTACCTGACCAAGCTCAATTAAAACTTCATGGGCTGAACGAAACGCATCAATCGCTAACGGCATACCGCAATAGACGCTTGCATGCAACAAAACTTCTTGTATCTCTTTCATACTGGCGCCATTATTAATTGCGCCACGAACATGACCTTTGATTTCATGGGCGCGGCCAAGTGCTGTGAGCATAGAAATTGTAATCAGGCTGCGTGTTTTTAATTCCAGTTCGCCGCGACACCACACTGTACCCCAGGCATTACGCGTTACAAATTCTTGTAATGGCGCAGTGAATGCATCGACGTTGCTGAAAGCCTTCTCAACAAAAGCATCACCCATGACTTTGGTGCGGATTTGCAAACCATTTTTAAACTGTTGATCCATTTATTCCTGCTTTCAATGAGATTTATAGAATGAGAAAAGAATCTGAGCAAAAAATTTATACCAGATATCTATTGACATATAAAGTTACATAAAGATATATTCAATTCTGCGTGCTCTTAGTAGTTCTGGTAGTTCTAGTACTTTTGGTTTTTTTATTTTATATGTGGCGAGACTGAATTCAGCAAACTGGTAGTTAGATTACGTTAGAAAAGGGAACAACAATGTCTTTTCTTGAATCAAGCGACACACAGTTACCATCTTGGAAGGTGCTCATCGTCGACGATGAGCCTGATATCCATGCCGTTACCAAATTGACGCTCAGCCGATTTAAACTCGACCAACGTTCATTAGCATTTTTACATGCCTATAGCGGCGCCGAGGCCAAGCAAATTCTTGGTTCAGAAAGTGATATTGCTTTGGTCTTTCTTGACGTTGTCATGGAGACCGATGATGCGGGTTTGGAAGTAGCACGTTGGATGCGCCAAGATGCGGGCAATCATTTCACTCGGATAGTCTTACGCACAGGTCAACCTGGACAAGCACCCGAAGAAAGCGTGATCGTTGAATACGATATTAACGATTACAAAGAAAAAACGGAACTCGATCGCAAAAAATTATTTACCACTACATTTGCATCGCTGCGAGCGTACCGCGACATTATGCAGGTCGAAGAAGCACGACGCTTTCAGGCGAGTTATCGCGCTGGTCTCGAACGCGTCATTGATGCGTCAAGCCACATTTTTAAACTAAGAAATTTAACTGACTTTGCCAATGGATTATTGCAACAAGTGGTTGCTTTATTACAGTTAGAAAATAGCATGTTAGTGCGTCTGCGCGGAGCGTCAGGTATTTCTGACGAAAACAAATATGAAGTGCTGGCGAAGATCGGTGATTTAAACAACGAAGATCAAATATTCACTCCGGCATTACTTGAGAAATTAAATCAGACTTGCGCCAATCGTATCTCTCATTTGTTTGGTGATACCTACGTGGGATATTTTCCAAACAGTAGCGGAAAAACCTCCTTATTTATCCTGCAAGGCGTCCAAAATGTTTCTGATATTGACATCAAATTATTGGAAGTTTTTTCCTCAGGTGTTGCTATTGCTTTTGACAATATATTGCTCAATCAGGAGATCACCGATACCCAAAGCGAATTGATTATGCGGCTGGGTGACGTGGTGGAATCTCGCTCCCATGAAGCAGGAAACCATGTGCGCCGGATGTCTGAAATATGCTATTTAATTGCGATCGCTTCTGGGATGAATAAGGCTGAAGCCGACATACTTAAACAAGCTGCGCCTATGCATGACATAGGAAAAATTGCGACGCCTGATTCCGTATTACTCAAACCAGGAAAACTCGATAGCGATGAATGGGAAATAATGAAACAACACCCTGGTGTGGGCATGTCTATATTGGATGGTTCACAAAGACCGATATTGCGTGCCTCGGCCATTATCTCCCATCAGCATCACGAAAAATTTGATGGTAGTGGTTATCCACAGGGTTTAAAAGGTGAAGAAATTCATCCGTTTGCACGGATCGTCGCCGTGGCAGATGTCTTCGATGCGCTCATACAAAAACGTTGCTACAAACCTGCATGGCCGGTCGAAGAGGTACTGGCACATTTGCGGCAAATCGCTGGAGCGCATCTGGATCCGAGGTTTGTCGACACGCTGATTAACAATGTTGATCAGGCACTTATTTTTAACGAACGTTACCCAGGTTAAACACAGTGTGTCAATTCAGTCAGAATTTATAGTAGCGATATTAGGGTGAATAATTCGATGTAGCGGAAACTTCATGTGATACTGCAATCCTTGACCTGGCTCACTCTTTACTTTGACCTGACCAGCAAGTGGCCCGGTTACGAGATTATAAACAATATGTGCGCCTAAGCCACTTCCCCCGTTGCCCCGCTTAGTCGTATAAAAAGGCTCAAAAAGCTTTTCCAGTTCAGCACTCGTCATCCCTTTTCCATCGTCGCGATAATGCAACACGACGTGTCCTTGACTCTCGTCGTCGAGCTCAACATGAATTTGCATTTTCCCTTTATCTGCGCCCTCAAAACCATGTAATAAAGAATTGGTGATCAGATTGGTGATGATTTGAGAAATAGCACCGGGATAGGTTTTCATTTTGATGCCCTTCGGGCATTCCAAACTGACTTCGAATTTTTTACCCTTTAATTTTGGTTGAAGAGAAAATAAGACTTCCTCCAGGTATTGATGCATATCGAACTCGCGTATGCTTTCCGAAGACTGATCTACGGCGACTTGCTTAAAGCTTTTCACCAAATCCGCACCACGCTGAATGTTGGTAGTGGTGATACGTAAAGCCTGATCGAGAACACTTAAAAAGTCGGTTAGTCCATCTTTTTTTAAATTACCCTCCGCAAAATCTTTTTTGATGCAACTCAATTCTTCCACCATGTGACTAGTGGCGGTAACACATATACCTAAAGGAGTATTAATTTCATGCGCAACGCCGGCGACAAGACGCCCTAATGACGCTAGTTTTTCCTGACCAATTAATTCTGCTTGCGCGGTTTTGAGGTTCTCCAGCGCCAAATTAAGTTTATTGTTTTTTTGTTCCAGTTCTAATTTAGCCTGGCGCACTTCTTCATCTGCCGTAATACGCGCAAAAGCGGCAGCTACGTGATTAGCAACAAAGGCAATCAACTCCAGATCAGCCTGTGTATAAGTCAAAGTAGGTTGATAACTTTGAATAATGATCACACCATATAAACGGTCATCAGCAAACAAAGGGGCGCCGATCCAGCTATAGGCTGATACATTTCCTAAAACTTGAATCTCGCCACGTTGAATTAACTCACTCAGCGTAGTTTGATTAATGAGCTGCGCTTGTTTCTTACGAACGACATAAGAGGTCATTCCAGCACCAAGTGGAAAACGGCTACCTGTCGCATCATCATCAATTTCATCGACAAAATATTCAACACTAAATTCCTGCGTGTCTTCATGAAAAAGAGCGACGACGAAATTGGGAACTGCCATCAGCTCCTGGAGAATTTGGTGTAGGCGCGAAAATTTTCTGTCTTCAGCGGAAGCAAAGACCGATAATTCAGCAATTTGATACAGTGCTCTTTGCAAAGATTCTGCTTTGCGACGTTCCTCAACCTGATGCTCTAACATAGCCGTACGTTGCTTCACCGCTTGCTCTAAGCGATCAACACTCATTAGGTTTTGCAGAGCGGTGGATACGTGTCCGGCAATCAATCCAAACAGATCCTGATCTTCTTCAGTATAGATATGATGTTTATCATAAATTTGAATCGCCATGGCGCCAAGTGCCCTGCGCTGTTGATCCAATAAGGGATGACCCATCCAATATTGAGCGCGCGTGCCATTTCCCCATTCCCGGTTTTCTCGTTCACGGGCTTCATCGTCAGCAGCGGTCATAAACAGTGGCTGACGATTTAAAATGACCCAGGCAGTAGGAGACTCTTCAGGACTGGCTAAAGTGAAGCTTTGCGAGGCGTCAGGAAAGGTGTCAACTTCGTCCACACGATATACAAAACGCAAACTGTTTTGCGCCTCATCGTAGATTGCAACATAAAAATTAGCCGCATACATGAGGCGGCTAATTGATTGATGAACAGATTGCAGAAAATCACCGATGTCGTTGCAGGACGCAGATATCCGGCTGATTTCTAACACAACATCTTGCACAGCTTCTAATCTCTTCAGGCGTTCCATAGGAGATTCCTATCTGAATTTGCTGACAAATTTTCTGCTCTACGTGTTCTCGATTTAATGCTATGTTTGTGTACTTTAGCCTATTTTTTTACTTAATAGGCAGGCAACTAGTATTTTTGACTTCTTCCATTACAGCATAAGTGTGTGTTTCACGCACACCATTAAGCTGCAATAAAGACTTACCCAAGAAATCGCGATAAGCATTCATGTCTTTGACACGTGCTTTGACCAGATAATCAAAGCCACCAGCAACCATATGGCATTCCAGAACCTCTGGAATGGCTTGCACTCCGCGGCGGAACGCATCGAAGACGTCTGGCGTGGTGCGATCTAAAACTACTTCGATAAACACTAACAAAGCCACATCAAGCAAATGTGGGTTAAGTTGCGCTGTATAACCAAGAATGTAACCTGACTCTTGCAGCTTACGCACGCGTTCGAGACAGGCGGCTGGCGACAAGTTAACGCGGGTCGCCAGTTCTACATTGCTGATACGGCCATCATTTTGTAATTCGGCCAGAATTCTTTTACTGATTTTGTCGAGCATAAGAAGTCAAAAATCGTCAAGTGAGGGGTTAATAATATTCGGTATTATTTTCTCACAAAAAAGAAAATTTCGATATATGTTCTCAATACCAGAATTAATCCTCAAAGAGCATCTATACAATGAAATCATATTTGTTTTGATTATTTTTATATGATTGCGACCACTGTGCCTACTACTTCCACCCCATTTTCCGCGCTCCAATCTGAGCTTTTACCACCTGCGAGCCCATTGAGAGCAGCTATTACGCAAGTTTACCGCCGAAATGAAGTTGACGCAGTGCAATGGTTACTTTCGCAAGTCGACCCGCATGACAATTTACAGAAAGATGTTGCACAACTCGCACACCAATTAGTCAGTGCGGTACGTGAGCAGCGTACTCGCGCCTCCGGTGTGGATGCCTTAATGCACGAGTTTTCGCTTTCTTCAGAAGAAGGTGTCGCGTTAATGTGTCTGGCAGAAGCCTTGCTGCGCATTCCGGATCATCAAACAGCAGATCGTTTAATCGCCGACAAAATCAGCAAAGGTGACTGGGCCAGGCATCTGGGCGAATCACCATCATTGTTTGTTAATGCTGCCACCTGGGGCTTATTGGTGACGGGTAAATTAGTCAGCACCAATAGCGAAACCGGGCTTGGTGCCGCCTTGACCCGCCTGATCGCCAAAGGTGGCGAACCACTGATCCGTAAAGGCGTGGATTTGGCGATGCGTATGCTTGGCAATCAGTTCGTGACTGGCCAAACGATTGAAGAAGCAATCAAAAATAGTCAGGACAATGAAAAGCGCGGCTATCGTTATTCTTACGATATGTTGGGTGAGGCGGCACTGACCGCCAAAGATGCAGCGTTTTATTACAACTCGTATGAAACCGCAATTCACGCTATCGGTAAAGCATCCAATGGTCGTGGCATTAAGGATGGTCCGGGTATTTCCGTCAAACTGTCGGCTTTGCATCCACGTTATTCGCGTGCACAACGTGATCGGACAATGACGGAGTTACTGCCTTTATTGAAAAAATTACTGGTACTTGCCAAGCAATACAATATCGGTCTCAATATCGATGCAGAAGAAACCGACCGTCTGGAACTGTCGCTCGATTTGATGGAAGCACTTGCATTTGATCCTGATCTTAAAGGTTTTGAAGGTCTGGGCTTTGTGGTGCAGGGCTATCAAAAGCGTTGCCCATTCGTAATCGATTATCTGATTGATCTGGCACGTCGTAGCGGTAGCAAGTTTATGGTGCGTCTGGTGAAAGGTGCTTATTGGGATGCAGAAATCAAACGTGCTCAAGTGGATGGCATGAGTGATTTTCCCGTCTATACCCGCAAGGTATACACCGACTTGTCCTATCTGACTTGTGCACAAAAATTATTGGGCGCCACCGAGGTGATTTATCCACAGTTCGCTACCCATAATGCACTGACCTTGTCGACCATTTATACCTGGGCTCAACAAGCAGGGGTGACCGATTATGAATTCCAATGCCTGCATGGTATGGGCGAAACTTTATACGATCAGGTGGTAGGAAAAGACAAGTTAAATAAGCCTTGCCGTATTTATGCACCCGTGGGCTCTCATCAGACTTTGCTTGCCTATCTGGTTCGTCGCTTATTAGAGAACGGTGCAAACTCATCCTTCGTCAATCAAATTGTCGATGAAAGCGTATCGATTGATACCCTGATCGCTGATCCGATCAAAGTGGCACGTGAACTCGGCGGCAAACCACATGCTGGTATTTCTGCGCCAGCAGATTTATTTGGGAAAGAACGTAAGAATTCTGCCGGTCTGGATTTTTCCAATGAAATCACTTTACAAGAAATTTCTGCACATTTCGTCCAATCTGCTCAACAAAAAATTACCGCAACTTCATTGTTAGCGGGTGAGATTAGTATCGGCGAGAGCCGCCCTGTATTAAATCCAGCCAATCAATCCGATGTAGTTGGCGAAGTCATGGAAGCTAATACGCAGGACGTTCAAAATGCGCTTTATTCGGCACAGCATTTTGCACTAGAGTGGCAAGCAACCGCACCTGTAACTCGTGCTTCTTATCTGAAAAAAGCGGCTGATTTGCTGGAATCACAAACCATGGATTTCATGGCTCTGGCGATCCGTGAGGCAGGAAAATCCTTACCAAATGCGCTAGCAGAAGTCAGAGAAGCGGTCGACTTTTTGCGCTATTACGCCGCGCAAGTAGAAGCACAGGTGAATATCCAGGCGTTGGGTCCTGTCGTGTGTATCAGCCCATGGAATTTCCCGCTGGCGATTTTTATTGGTGAAGTGAGTGCCGCTTTGGCTGCAGGTAATGTAGTACTGGCCAAACCTGCTGAACAAACGCCATTGATCGCATTCAAGGCCATACAGTTATTGCATCTAGCGGGCGTACCGCGTGCTGCCGTCCAGTTTTTGCCTGGCACAGGTGAGGTCGTTGGCGCACAGCTGGTGGCTGATGCACGGGTCAAAGGCGTTATTTTTACGGGTTCTACGGAAGTTGCTCAGATCATCAATCGTACTTTGACAAAACGTGCGATCGCTGAAGGCATTGATATTCCATTGATCGCCGAAACTGGCGGTCAGAACGCAATGATTGTTGATAGTAGCGCGTTACCAGAACAAGTTGTCAATGACGTCTTGTCTTCAGCATTTGATAGTGCTGGTCAGCGTTGTTCTGCTTTGCGTATTTTGTGTCTGCAAGAAGACATTGCCGACAAGACTATAGAGATGCTGCACGGTGCAATGCAAGAATTGCGTGTCGGGCAGCCAGACCGTTTGGTTACTGATATCGGCCCGGTGATTGATGCTGAAGCACAAAGCAATTTGCAAAAGCACATCGACTACATGCGCGATAAAGCAAAAACATTCTACTCTTTGGATTTAGCAGCATCCTGCCGCCAGGGTACGTTTGTGGCACCAACTGTCATGGAGATCGCGAATCTGGCTGAGTTAAAAAAAGAAGTCTTCGGTCCGGTTTTGCACATCTTACGTTTCAAGCGCGATCAGTTGCCAAATTTGATTGATCAGATCAATGGCACGGGTTTTGGTCTGACTTTGGGCATTCATTCTCGTATTGATGAAACCATCAACTTCATTACCAGCCGCGCCCATGTGGGCAATATTTACGTGAATCGCAATATCGTTGGTGCGGTGGTTGGGGTGCAACCATTCGGTGGCGAAGGCAAATCCGGTACTGGTCCTAAAGCTGGTGGTCCGCTGTACCTGAAACGTTTGCAACGTACACCACACATTGGCCTGGGTGGACATACCGTGTACGAACGTCAGGCGCCAACGCCATTAGATGCGATGCTGGTATGGGCGAAAGCGAATGGCTTGAACAACCTTGCCGTGTTAGGCGAACAATATATTCATCACAGTCCATACAAGGTAACCCAGGTTTTACCAGGCCCTACCGGTGAAAGAAATACTTTGTCTTTTGCGCCGCGCGGTCAGATTTTCTGTGCTGCTACTAGCTTAGCTTGTTTGTTAAATCAATTAGCTGCAACACTGGCGACTGGCAACACGGCTGTGATGCCTGTGCAATCAGCAGCTTTGCTGCCGGCGAATTTCCCGGCAGAGTTACGTAGCCAGATTCACACTGCCGAAGCAAAAGAGAGTGATGCGCAAATCGCGCTGGTTGAAGGTGCATTGCTCAATGCGTATAAATCGATGTTTGCAGAACGTGACGGTGCTATCGTTTCCGTGATCGAAACCCACGACAACGTCGAGATACCATTGTGGCGCCTGGTCGCTGAGCGCGCTTTATGCGTCAATACAACGGCAGCTGGTGGCAATGCGAGTTTGATGAGTATGGCAAGTTAAACTTCTTTCTATGCTGATTCTGTGTTGCTCGTAACGATGCGGACTCAAGCAAAAAGCCCGGCAAAGTTATTTTTTGCCGGGCTTTTTTGTGTCACGAACCAATGTAGCGGCAAAATGAAGGTTCATTGATTTTATTTATTAAAAATACAATTTTTTATTAAAAAGTTTTCTTTTTAATAAAAATTTAAAAATAATCATCTCTTTTTTTTGCGCTCTACGACAAAAAGCTCAAGAGGCGTTGTTTTTTTTGAGAGGATTTCCTCTAGAATTGCTCTATTGGCTATTCACTCCTATTGTCGGGTGAGATACTAATTAACGAGTTTTAGGACGACCGTTCCATTACTTGCAAATAATTCTACTAAGGAGACAAAAAAATGCGTCAAATCAATTTGACCCTGGGCTTGCTCACAGCCGCCCTGTTGAGCGCCTGTGGCGGCGGTGGATCTGCCGGCCCAACAGTTAGTACCAGCACAGCACGCGGTGTTCTGGTCGCAAACCCACCAAATCTGGTACCAATTCCACAGGCAAATGGCACAGCCGTTCCACAACTGGATCCAGTTACATTTGCAGCGATGTTAAATGCAGCACAACCTGGTCTGACTCAAATTACGGGTACACCAGTTTGCTCCATTTCTACGTATTACATGAAGTACAACACCGTTGGTAGCAAAGGTGAACCAGCTACAGCTACCGGTGCTATTTTTGTTCCTTCTGGCTCTGCTGCACAATGCGCAGGTCCACGCCCAGTGGTAGTCTACGCACACGGAACAACAGTAACTAAATCATTCAATATGGCTAACTTGCAATCAAATCAAGAAGCCGTTCTGGTTGCTGCTACTTTTGCTGCGCAAGGTTACATCGTCGTTGCACCAAACTATGCCGGCTACGATTTATCTTCCTTGCCATATACTGGTTATCTGGATGCCTCACAGCAATCCAATGACGTCATCGATAGTTTGCGCGCTGCACGCCAGGCTTTCCCAAATATTGGTGCTCAAGATTCTGGTAAATTGTTCCTGACTGGTTATTCCCAAGGTGGTTACGTTGCTTTGGCGACGCAACAATCGATGCAAAATAACTATTCAAGCGAATTTAAAGTAACAGCATTGGCAGGCGGTTCTGGTCCATACGCGACATCTGCACTCGCTGACGCAATTTTTGCTAAACAGCCAAACTTAGGTGGAACTGCTTTCTTGCCATTGATTACCAATGCATGGCAAGCACACTATGGCAATATCTATGGCGCTGGTGGCGATGCTTCCAATATCTATGCAGCACCATATGCTGCAACAATACAATCTTTGATTCCTGGTAACTACGCAAGCATCACTGATTTGTATACATCAGGTGCTTTGCCTGCGACAGCGATGTTTTCGTCTACTTATGGCGGAGTTATTGGTCAAGTTACTTACGGTGGCCAATTGCCAGCGCAGTTAGCACCATTCTATGGTTCAGGCAATTTGGTATCAGATAATTTTGCATTGGGATTTTTGCAAGATATTAAAGCCAATCCTTGTCCAAATACGACAACGCCAGCGACGCCTTTAAACTGCAAACCTAGCAATACTGTACGACAAGCAGCGATCGCAAATGATTTGCGTACTCTGCCAGTACCAACCGTTCCTGTGCTGCTGTGCGGTGGTAAAAATGATCCAACAGTGTTCTTCGCAAGTACTCAAGCTGAACAAGCTTTCTTGGCAGGCAATGGTTTTGGTGCTCCTTACTTAAGCGTACTTGACGTTGATTCATCTCCTACCAGCGCTGCAGATCCATTTGCGGCGGCTAAAGTTGGATTTGCAACAGCCAAAGCAAAAGTTGCTGCTGCTGCTACTGCTGCCGGTCAGACACCAGCACAAGTTCAAGCAACAGTGCTTAGCCAATACCACGGCGCATTGGTTCCACCGTTCTGCAATGCTGCGGCTGCAGGTTTCTTCCAACAATTTGCGAAGTAATTAGGAGACGCAATCATGAAAAAAATACATATCGCATTGTGTGCTATTTTGGGTTTAAGTTCTTTGTCGGCAGTAGCTGAAGACAAAAATCTGGTTGCTGCAGGTTTTGGTTATATTGCGGTTAATTCCAGTTCACCAGACTTTGCATCGAACGGACCAGCATTTTTAACCCCACAACCAGCGGGTTTGACAGTAGGTAGTGCTTCGACTGTATTGTTTGGTTTGTCCCATATGGTCAGTGACCATTGGGCAGTAGCATTCGCAGGCGGTGTTCCACCAAAGCATAATATTTTCGGTCGTGGCAACTTAGCGCCATTTGGTGTGATTACAACTGTAAAACAGTTTGCGCCAACGGTATTTGCTAATTACCATTTCAATGAAAGCGGTTCAAAGTTCCGTCCATTCGTTGGTCTGGGTCTTAACTATACGAAGTTTTATGACATTACGTCTCAACCAGCAGGAAATCTTGCTTCTGGTGGCCCAACTAGCGTAACGCTTTCTTCATATACAGGCTTGGCGGCTACTATTGGTATGAACTATAAAATCGCCGACCATTGGTACATCAATGCCAATATCGCTGCTGCGGACGTTAGCACTGATATGGTCGCGACGACTGGTAGTATTCAACGTACTACACACGTTAAACTGAATCCTATTTTGTATTCAGCAGGCATTGCTTATAGCTTCTGATAACGTGCTTTATTAGCGGTATTGAACAAAAAAAACGGGGTTCTTCGAACCTCGTTTTTTTTTATGCATTTGATTTATGATTGTTATGCCAGTTTGTAAACTGCACTATGGTTTGCGGCACGTGAGTATAAGAAACGACGCGCCCATGTTTTATGAGCAGTATGAACATAATAAGGACCTTCGATTGATATCGCTAGTTACTGCAATTGCAATTTTGTTGATCGGCTTTTCTCTTTGTAGCTCTGTGCTGTTAGCCATCACGCATTTTAATAAAACGCACTATCAGGATTTAGTGTTTTCGCGCTATATGGGATTGGTTTTACTTGCTGGCCTGTGCGGTTTGCAAGTCACGCATTTTTTCTGGCTTTATGCAGATCTGAATTGGGTATCTGAGAAGGGCTACAACGTTCTGCTGTTTATTATTGCCCCAGCGTTTTTTCTATTTAGCAAACCAATTTTACTCAAAAATACTCGACAAAACCCTAAACTGATCGATGTAATACATTTGCTACCAATTGCCGTCTCACCGTTATTGGCTTCATGGTTAGCGCTTCCTATTGCATTTCTGTTGGGAGCAACTTACCTGGCCTGGTTGGCAAATAGTGTATTGCAACTACGCAGCGAGAAGGAAAATTTTAAACATGAAATTCTGTTACTCGGTGGCGTTTTTATCATTGCCATTGCGGTCGCGGTTCTCGGGCTATTACGCACGTCATTGCCAGATAAATTATTTTTTAATTTATATTCAATAGCGATAGGTCTGGCTTTTTTTATGGTACAAATTGCGCTCGGTATCAGACCTGATTTATCGCTTGAAGTACGTGAAAGCGCCAGTTATGCCTCGTCAACCTTAAACAACATCGATTGTGCATCGGCATTATCAAAGCTAGATAAACTGATGCAGATGAACAAAATCTATACCAACCCTGAACTTGGCCTGGCGGAATTAGCTCACCAACTTGAACTCACTACACATCAAACTTCCGAATTAATAAACGTGAAATTAGGCAAAAACTTCTCGCGTTATTTACGTGAGCAACGTATCAATGCAGCTAAAGTCATGTTGAAAAATGAAGTCTCAGCATCAGTACTCTCGGTAGGTTTAAATGTTGGATTCTCTTCGCAATCAGGATTTTACGAAGCATTCAGGGAAATCGAAGGTATGCCTCCTGGGCAATACCGCAAGTTAAATTCTTCATCCTCAACTAGCTAAAAGAAGAACTAAAAGTTCGTTTTGAAGCTATTTTGGTTCCTGACTGATCATTCTGGAACCAAAAACTATCCCATTTTTATCTTTCCGGAAGTCTGATCCTGCGCATTCCATAAAACTATAGGCTCTTCTTACAATATTGGAGCCCTTAATGAATACGCATCTGACGACGAATTTTACTTTCGTTGAATCATTCATCAACACAGCTGTAAATAGCTTATTAAATAGCTTATTAAATAGCTCACTATCCAAACACATTGCCCAAAATGTTTATTCTCTGGAGACATCCAGATGAATATATTGCTCACTGGCGCCAGCGGTTTTCTGGGAAGTCACATTTGTGATGAACTTTTTTCTGCTGGACACACCGTCAAACCCATTTCACGCCGCAACGGTATCAATTTTTGCGACATGCTGGTACCGGGCGATTGGTTCAGGCATTTGGATGGCATCGATGCCGTTATCAATGCGGTAGGAATCATTGGAGAGACCCGTACGCAGCGTTTTGAGGCGATTCATGCGCTCGCGCCCACTGCTTTGTTCAAAGCCTGTCAGGAAGCAGGCATACGACGTGTAATCCAGATTTCAGCAATAGGAACTGAGATGGGTGCGTTCTCGCAATATCATCGCAGTAAGCTAAAAGCTGATCAATTTTTGCGTAGTCTGGATCTTGACTGGCTGATTTTGCGGCCCGGACTGGTTTGTGGCAATGGAGGAAGCAGCACTTCACTATTGATGCAACTAGCGAGCTCAAATGTAATTCCGGTTATAAATCGTGGGCATCAACTTCTTCAACCTATTTACATCGCTGATCTCGCGTCCGTCGTTGTCAATGCCTTGCTAAATTGTGAAATTAAGCAATCGATTGATATCGTCGGACCGCAAGCAATTGGTTTTGCTGAGCTCTTACAAATGATACGTAGAGCACAAAATTTGAAACCAGCCCGTTTGATTCCTATTCCACGCAACTTCGCTATGACCAGCTTATTTTTGGGGCGATTTCTGCACCCTTTACTTCATCCCGACAATTTTCGGATGTTAGAAGCGAGTTATGTCGCAGATGTTGCTCCAACATTAAAGCTACTTGGCCGTTCACTAACTCCTGTTGCAACTGAACTATTTTTTAGAGAAAAACTGATGAATGGAGAAACATCATGAGCTACAGCCTGATCAAAACTTTGCATATTTTGAGTATGGTGCTTTTATTCGGCACGGGTTTAGGAAGCGCGTTTTACAAATGGATGGCTGATCGTAGCCGCGTCATTGCCCATATTGCTGTCACCAATAAACATGTGGTGTTAGCTGATTGGATCTTCACGACGCCCTGTGTGATTTTTCAACCTGTGAGTGGTTTGTTGATGGTGCATATCGCTGGCTGGTCAATCACAGAGCCGTGGATTATCACTAGTCTGAGCTTATATATCTTAGCTGGTCTTTGTTGGTTACCCGTTGTTTACTTGCAAATTCGTATGCAAAAAATCTCTGAACTTGCACTAAAAGAATCAACAAATTTAAGCCCTGACTACTGGCATTTGGCGAAAATGTGGTTCTGGTTAGGCGTTCCTGCTTTTGCCTCTATGGTGATGGTTGTCGCTTTAATGGTATTCAAACATTTACCAGGGGTGGCATGATGAAAAGCCTCGTAGAAAATGCATTAGGCGATGATTGGAACAAATTACCGGTCGCTTTAAAGGCGCATTACGGTAGTGGTGAATTACACGAGACGGGACACATGGACATCGAATATCCATGGCTGATGCAGGTTTATCTGAATGTATTGCGCTTGTTTGGCGCCTTATTGAACCGTCGTGGAAAGCAAATTCCAGTGACTGTGGATAAGTACGTCATTCATCAACAGCAGTACTGGAACAGAACTTTTATCTTTCCTGATGAAAGCATTATTCGATTTCAGAGCGTGCTGGTATCAGCAGGCGGAAATCAATTGATCGAATTTGTAAATTCTTTCTTGGGTTTGCAAATGGCAGTTTATGCCACGGATGGCATGGTTCGCTATGCTGGTGTGCGTTATGTAGTTAAGATCGGCAAATGGCTGCTGCCTGTTCCAGAATCGCTGGTGCTCGGTCATACCAGCATAGAAGAGCGGGCTATTGATGAGTACCATTTCATGATGGATTTTCGACTTGTTCATCCTTTATTCGGGCAATTGTTCCGGTATTCCGGCGTTTTCAAAGTCGATAATGGTGATTTGCCTGTGAATTAAACGCGTTTAATTGCGCGGGTGTTATCTCCACTTGCATTTATTCGTCACCGTGTCATAGATGACCAGGGCTGTTAAGGAAATAATAACCGCTGTACTACGGTTGTCAGCATAGTCTTTTTGGCAGTCTTTCATTGCGGATTTTTGTATGTCTTTGGCCAACTTTTCTTCAAATGTAGTCGGTTTTAGTTGATACAGGGAGCGACGTTCATTTTGACTTAACTCCAGAAAAATTTTGCCGGCATTTGCGTGTGCTTGCTGTGTCAGTCCGGTTTGCTGAGGACTAGATTGGCGTTCTGTGTTGTCTGCTTGTACAGAAATATTGTTCTCAGTATTGTTATCTGACTCACTGTGAACAACATGCTTGTTTAATTCAGACTTAGGTCTTGTGTGATATGAAGGCTTTGAACTGTTATACACAGACGTTTGCTGTCGCGAGGGAGTTGGAAGTTTTGCCGTATTTACAATGATCAGCGTAGACAAAACTCGCTGTTGATCGTGATGAAAAGGTAATTTAACGTTCAACGCGAACCAAAAAAATGCATGAAGTGCGATCGTAATGCTAAGAGCGATCACCAGGTTTGATTTGCGTTGCAGATGAATGATTAATCCTTTTCTTTCTTAATTTTATTTAAAATCTTCCATCTTCTGCCATTAATTTACTAATTACGTTCTATTTTTTATACTTTATTTTTTAAAACGAAAAAAATACGGGATGTATTTTTTCTTCGCATTATGTTTATTTTTAAATAATATAATAAAAAAGTTAAAAAAATATATTCTCTTTTGGATACTAATTTATCCAGACTACAGCACGTTTATCAAGATATTCAACGTATAAAATTCATATTGCCGTTCATATTTTTTGAATTCGGTATTTGCTACTCG
>NZ_JBMPOQ010000019.1:0-66636 GCF_049340505.1 Undibacterium sp. Dicai25W
TGAGTTCCTCATCTTACCTTGCTTAACGATTTTACTCATTATTTATTGCTCTGCTGCACTTGTGTATCTAACTCTTGCATATACATAGGTAATATATTAACGAGTGGTATTTCTGTAAGTGATGGATTCTAAAGGATTTTTTCAATGATGGGGGAATCTGAAATTTGGCCTGTTGATAGCACTTAGTTTAATAATTTTATATATAAATAGTAGTTATTGTTAACGGTTGGGGTTGTCTGTGGATAACTCAGTATACATCCACAGAATCAATTGTTTACAGGATTTATAACCCAGTGAAAAAAGCATGTATATCCACAGGACAAAATCTGTATAAAAAAACTTTATTTTCGTTAACTTGTGCTTACCCACAATGCATACAGTGGATATCAGTCTACTTATCCACAGAAATATTTTTAAATTTGTTGTTTTTTATGAAAAATTTTAGAAAAAACTTCAAAAATCATCTTCAAAAGTGGAATTTTTACGATTGATGAGCAGTATGTCGAAGCTTTTTGCTAATGAAATTTTATTTAAACATGTGAAAAAATGTTTTTTAAGTCTGAATGAGATCTTATTTTGCTGATTATTTTTTAAAAGATAAGAGGTTACAAAAGTGAACGAGATCATTTGTTGGTTTATACACAGGCTTTTTTAAAATCAATATCGCCATGCAAATTCAAAGCTTGTTCTACATTCTAAAAATTCGTATCCATTGCTTTTAAAAAAGAACATAAGGTCTTTTTGGGTTGTTTGTTGTTTGTTCTTTTGGTTCAGATTTCCGCATTTTTTCGAAAACAGGTTTACTTATATAACTTAGTTTATATATACATAGTAGTAATGGTTAACGTCGCGTTTTTTTGTGGATAAGTCGTAAATTATTCACAGAAACAATGACTTATGCTCTGTATATGTACGCGGATAAGCTCTGTATGTTTTGCGGATAGTTTTGGGATAAGAATTGGTGAAGAAAAGATAAAGAGGGTTTTCCCCAATTTGTGTTGGGGATATGAGCAGCCTTATCCACAGGCGTTTTAAGTGTAAAAAGATGATTTTTGCAGAAGTGAGGGGCAACAATAAGTCACTTTTATTGTTGCCCCTTATTAGAACTGGAGAAATTTTTATAGCTTGTCAGCGCGTTTCAACATGCTTGGAGCGCATTGTTGAAAGAGTTTGATAAATAAGCTGGAATATTTTTTGTTTGATTTGGGCAAGTGTTCATCGTAAATTGCCGTAAATTCCAGTGCTGGAACTCCGCCACGTGATCTTTTAAATTGACTCGCCCCAGAGCTGTAGTGGAGGCGACACTCACGTTCTTTGGCTTGCTGTAACAGTAAAGCCATGAGACGCCTGTATAAACCTAGTTCTTGCGGCAAGGACGTGTCATAGCCTATGAGTGGCGTGGTGATCCAGCCACTTTCTGGATGTACATACAAGCCTAGTATGCCAACCCAACGTCCTTGCCAACGCAGCCCAATTAATTCAAGAAAGCCGGTTTCCAGACATAATTCAAAAAAGGCAAGGCTGAAATCCGGATTCAGGTGGGAGTGCTTGTCGATGAATAACTGGCGAAAAATGTTCCGTAAATCATCTAAGTCGCTTAATTTAAGATGTTCCTGGTGGACAATTTCTACTTGTCCATCTATGAGCAGTTTGGCATCTTGTTTGACGTGATTATGTTTCCAGACCGATTTTTGTTGCGGGTCGCACAGGTAAATCATGCGTGACGGAAGCATCTTCCAGCCTTGGGCAATCAGATTCTCCATTAATTCCGGCGTAACTTCAGGGCAGATGTTGCGAATCATTAATGGACGATCTGGGTGCTTTTGACGCATAACTTCGGTTAAGCCTGCAATATCTTGTGCGCTTAATTTGGGATATAAATTGGTAGAAATCAGGTAATTGCCGATAATTGCCGCCTGGTCGATTTTGCTCGCATGCATCAAGGCTGATAAGGGACCAAAAATCAGACACGAGGTTGCTTTGACCAAACTGCTAAGGCCGGGAGCTACTTGCCGTATCGCTTCCTGGCGTGCGTATCTTAGCCAGGTAGAGCGGGGGCTGGCGACGTAGCTTTCCTGCCAGTCGCTGTCATTGAGTAAGGTAACCGGGTAACTATGACCGGCAATGTCGACAGATTGTATTTCTGAATGGACGTTGCTTACCCAATGGTTACCACCGCGTGATCGTGCGGTGAGTAACCATAAGGCATCGGCCACCATGCGTGGTGGTAATGGAGTATTCAAGTGATTCTTAGTTCAGGTCAAATTTTGGTATATAAATGCATGCCGCCGTATATTGCAGAACGATCTGTTGCATACAATGCGCGATTCTTCTCTGTGTCGGTATGCCAGACGGACATAATCGACGCAGGTAGTTTTTGTTCAAGCGGTGATGTTTCACCGCCAGTCCGGAACACGACTTTGGCGTTAGGCGCAGCAGTTCTCGTTACTTCTTCCCACAATTCAGTCAACTGCTGTTGATCCATCCAGTCTTGAGCGTCAAGGAATAAGTAGGCATCCATCGATGCGCGTGGTTGCTGCTGCAAGAAACTAGTCAGGGTGGTGTGATGTGAATGCAGGCGATCAATGTTGCTGCGTAAGGCATCAAAATGCTGTTGTTGCAGATACATAGGTAAGGCAGCTTGTTTCTTTGTGTCATAGCGGCGACCGAGTGCTTGTTGTGCGAAGCAATTTTCATCTAAAGGAAAGTCACAGCAAAGATGACGCATTCTTTCTTTAAATAAAGAGTGCAAGCCATTTTTCGCATCGTGTTTGAGTGCTTCAAACTGGGATGGTGGGATGCCGAGGCTATATAAAGCCATCGGTTGTTTGGCCATAAGTTTAAACAGGCGGGTCTCAAATACTGGCGCGACGTATCGATTGAATAGCTCAGTTTGTTCTGCGAGATTTTTTGCTGCTAATACTTTGCTCAGGTCGCCACCCATCATTTTGACGAAAGTGTGTGCAAAGCCGATGAAATTCCCCAATAAACCGTGTTGATAAGCTTGCTTAGCAAAATAGTGATAACGCGGCTGACCAGAAATGGATCTGCTTTCCCAAAAATTATTAGCGTCATCTGACAAATGTTGGCGGATATGGCGCTTATAGCGCTTGATATTATCGTTGTGGTTGGCATCGCCGAGATAAGCGAGCACCGCTTCGTAATCTGGCAAGTGCTTGATTGCCTGTTGTTTCATGTTCAGCATGGCGAGGTGTGCTGCGTTTAAGTCAACTGCGTGCACCGCGGCTGGTTGCGCAGACAAGTAGGCCAGCGCGTTACAACCTCCTGATGAGATAGTCAGAATATTTGCCCCTGGACGCAGTTGCAAAGCATCCAGATCAGATTTCGGATCTTCCCAGATTTGCGCGTAAACGAGACGGCTAAACCAATGGGCGAACAGTTTGTCCGCTAAACCTTTGCGGCCTGAAGTGGTGGAATTAAATACAGCGCTGTCTATTAATGCTTTGCTTGACATACTGGTCTCCGACGATGGTTTTGAACTTTCTCACTATCATTAGTCGCATGATGAATTTGACGAACTTAGATAGTTGAAAAATGTTCTTAGGTTATCCGTGGAGATGACTTTAGGAGGAGCAGGTGACAAGCAAGTGACAGGCAGATGAATATTTAATGAAAAATGCATAATCTGATACAACCTTAATACCAGATTTCATTTTTAAAATCACAGATTTTAGTTTTCTCGTTGATGTCGGATGCTCAACCGACGGCGACGTGCCTGAATAAACAAAAATAACTGATAAGCAAAATACAGCGAAGCCAGCACTGGCATAGAGGCAATCAAAATATAAATCACTCCTTTTACCGGTACATCGCCTGACCAAGTGCGAATGGGGTCGTTTGCGTGAGGGTTTTTCTTTTCTTCAGGCATTTTTGGCAGGTCAATTTGTACGCCCTGACTTTTTGTTGCATCGTCGCCTGGGCTGACCACGATCACCGGCTGCGTCGTTTGCACATTGATTGTTGCTGGGGGGGGGAGTTGATCTGCTGCGAACGTAGGAAATACGATGAGTTGCAATGCGAGTATCAGGGCAAGCTTGATTTTCATTATGTCGAATCTTGATTGTGGTAGTAGTAAATTAACTGAAATATTCTTTGTATGAAGCTGGTTTGCTTACTCGCGGAGAGTGAAATCACAGGAACTGGCAGAATTTGTCGGAGTGGGCGCAAAAACAATTGTGTGCGACTCATCGCGTCTATTTTATCGAACATTGATTGAAATAGCTGGATTATTGAGGGAAGTAGTTTGTGCTCCTATGTACAGACGTTGTCATTTTATTCTAGCTACGCGAAGGATGTTTCTTTGTAAGATATATAAAAGAAGCTTTAAATTGTAAAAAAGCTATGGAAAGGAAGTGTTTTTATGCTAATTTGCTATTTATTATTTTAAAAATGAAGGAGGAGAAATGTCTGGAATAGTAAATTTCGCGTTATCTCTTTTAGTCATGCTATTAATTGCTGCCGCTACCTTGCGACACTCGCGCAAGTTAATGAATTTTGCTTTTTCGACTTTAGTGTTATCTAGTTTTGTCGGTTGGTACGAATATATTTTTCCCGCCGGAATACAGCCACTCTTCTTTTTTGGTACGTTTGCATTGGTGATGGCGATTTGCTGTTTTTTTTATGCTGTCTATACGTTTGAGTTTATTCCACACGAAGATTTTGAATAAGACAATCCTGAAAATAATATTAGTCTGTGAATCGTACAGTTAGCTTTCCGCGTTGACTGCGATGCTGACTAACCAGCGTTTGACGATGCGGGCCTCTTCTTCAGTTAATGACATACTAAGTTCCTGCTCTACCTCTTTTACGTAACTATTACATTGCGCGAGGGTTTCCTGGCCCAATGTGGTGATTTGCAATTGCTGGATTCGCCCATGAACTGCGTGGGCGCGCCGTGTAATGGCGCCAGATTTCTCTAAGTTATTCACAATCACGCTGACGGTTTGTGGCGTGAGCAAAGATAGTCTTGCTAAATCTGCGTTGGAGACACCTTCATAAGCGGCAATCATCGTCAAAACAGAAAACTGCGGCGGTGTGATTTTTAACTTTGCCAGTGCTTTTTCCATACGCGCACGGTATGCCGTGGTTGCCTGCCGCAGCAAGTAGCCGAAATAACCTTGTTCTCCACGTTTGCCTTCTCCTGGTCCCGGAATTTTTTTGTTAGTCATGTTTTTTGAATAATGTCAGAGTTCTGATAATATGTTCGAGTTCTGATATTATCTCATTGTTTTTTATTTACGGAGAAAAAGATGTCCTCGATACCTGTTCTTAGTTATGAAGAATTTACCCAAACCGCGCCAGATGTTTATGTCAGTTTATTGTCCTTAGGCAAAGCGGTTGATGCATCTGGTCTGGAAAAGAAGTTGACTGAATTAATTAAAATTCGCGCGTCTCAAATTAATCATTGCGCCTTCTGTTTGCAATTCCATATTCAGATTGCCCGCAAACTGGGAATTCCATCGGAAAAAATCGACCTAGTTGCTGTATGGCAAGAAGCAGGTATTTTCTCTGCCAGGGAAAAAGCGGCGCTTGCTTGGACAGAAGCACTGACCTCCGTATCGGATGGCATACCAGATGATGCACTTTATGCCGCGATGTCAGAACATTTCACTCAGTCTGAATTAGTATTTTTGAGTGTCGCTATCGCGAGCATCAATCAATGGAATCGTATTGGTGTTGCTTTGCGCTTCAATCCACCAGGACTCGGCCAGGTGGCTGTATGAATACGATTGAAGCCAGCACTTGCTTACCGCAAAATCTATTATTGATAAGGGTTTGTGAAGAAAGCCAGTTACCACCCGTGTTAAATTTAATGCAGCAATTGCGGCCTCATTTGACTGATGTTAGCAGTTGGATTGCGTATTGGAAACGCGCTAGTCAAGCAGGATATCGCTTATGGAGTTTGAAAAAAGCTGATCAGTTCGTTGCTCTGGCTAGTTACCGGATCGCTGAGAATCTGGTTCACGGGCACTATTTGTATGTGGAAGACCTCGTTACAGATCAGGCAGAGCGCGGCGTTGGCTATGGACAAATAATGATGGAAATGTTGAAACAGGAAGCCTTGGAACAAGGCTGTGGAAAGATTGTTCTCGACACTGGACTCAACAATGCGCTTGCACATCGGTTTTATTACCGTCAGGGACTGCTTGCCAGTTCGTTACGATTTAATCAGGTATTGTCGACTTAAAAAAATAAAAAAGCAGACCGGTGCTGTTGGTGCGCCGGTCTGCTTTCCTTTTTGAAGCTGAACCTGTTATTTGACGTCGATTAACTCAACATCAAAAATCAGAGTTGCATTGGCTGGGATGACATTCCCCGCACCGCGTGAACCATAGGCCAGAGCAGGAGGGATAATCAAGGTTCGTTTGCCGCCGACTTTCATACCAACCACACCTTTGTCCCAACCCTTAATCACTTTTCCTATGCCTATCGGAAAGCTGAACGGCGCACCACCGACGGAGGAGTCAAACTTTGCGCCATGTTCTTTGCTTTCTAGGGGATCGTATATCCAGCCTGTATATTGAACGACAGCAACATCACCTAATTTAGCTTCACGTCCATTGCCTACTTTGACGTCAATTTTTTGTAAATTTTCACCGAAAGTTGTTGCTTCGGACTGGGTTTGCGCTGAGCTCAATCCTGTGGATAACATAGTGAATAACCCTAACAACGCGGCAAATAAACGTGATTTCATAAAGGTGAGATCCTGGTGACGAAAGGAGTGATAATTATATTAATTGTCTTGATTTCTGGAATGTTGTAATTTTTTTTCAAAAGCGATATCTAATTTACTCGCTTTTTTTGGTGCTTGTTTTTCGAGGCTATTGACCAGACTGACAAATGCATCAATTTCCATTGGCTCGTGAACAGCGACCGGAGCAGCACCCGCGACGCTGAGTGTCAGGTAAAAACGACCATCAGCCATGGTAACCATGGAATATACCCCTTGTTTGGTACGGTCCTTGAGTCGTTGAACTGCATTACTGGCTTTGGTGGTACGCGCCATTATTTGATTCCGTTCTTACGTAAAATTTTGTCCATAGTGCCATCGTTGTCTATATTTTTGTTGATTTTATTGAATAGCTCAATTCTTTGCTTATCCATATGAACATTGCACAGCATATTGAGTTCAATATTTTTGTATTTGATGGCAGGCACGATGTCCTTGGCAAAACCTTGTTGCGCGGCGATATACATACCGTGTAATTCGGAAACGATCCAATAATCGATACGTTTATTAATTAGGAGGCGTGGATTTTCTTCATCTTCACCAGCGAAAACGATGTGATATCCCTGTTCTGTTAATTGGATGCCGGTCGCTGCGTTGCGGTAAGAGCCGATGGCGTATGGCTTGGCATCTTCGACATGTTTCAGCACCCGGGTGTCATCTTTACGCGTATAGAGAACCCAGTTATCGGTCGTCAGAGGACCGACCCACTTATAGAAACTTTCGCGTTCAGGAGTGCGCCTAAAACCAAACAGGCAGGTGTTTTCTTCGTTCATCGTCGCGTTGAGTCCGCGCGCTAATGAGGTACTGGTCACACTCGGCGTTTCACCCGCACGCTTCATGATTTCAATTACTTTGTCGACTAAAAAGCCCTTAATTTCACCAGTTTTTGGGTCGGTGTAAGTAAATGGAGCAAATTCTTGAATGACCAGCTTAATACTTTCCGCCTGTGCCAAGGCCGGAATAAGAAAAAAACCGAGAGAAGTCACCAGGGACTGCTTAATCGCACGTACTTTGAACACTTGTTACTTTCTGGTATCCGAACATTGTCCGTTTTATAAAAAACGGGCAAAAGAGGTTATTTAATCAGATCTGAGATTTTAGATGATTAACTTCCAGGATTGGCTAACTAGTTGAAAACTCTCCGCAATCATTGCTTCATTTTTTCGCTTTTCCTGACAAATCAGGCTGAGCTGCGTTGTAATGCTTACCGCATCGGCAATCACCAATCCGTGAGCATGGGCCTCACGCATAGCAATCGCATCGCGAATTAAGCTGAGGCCTACACCAGATTTCACCAGATCAAGCATAGATTGTTCTTGATCCACCAGCGCCACTTTGTTGGGTGTAATCCCATGTTGGGCAAAAATCTTACTCAACAAGCGATGATGTGCTGATTCTGGCGGTGTCCATATCCAGGGTAACTGCGCCAGCTTTTCCCAACTTTGTCCTTGTACCCGGCTATTCCAGCCACTTGGTGCCAGAACGCGATAGGTAAAATCAGTGAGCACCAGACGGTGGCATGGGGTTTTACCATCATTGGGCAAGTCGCCGAGGTAAAAGCCAATATCCAGCTGCCCGGCCCGAATTTGCTGCAAAACCCAGCCAGACATGCCGTGTTGCAGGCGTGTCGCGATCTGTGGATAAGTTTCGACCAGACGTTTCAAAAATACCCCAAGGCGCGTAAATTCCGGGTCAAGAATGGTGCCTATCGCCAGTTCACCGGATAAAGTCGAATGGAGCGCATTGGCTGCTTGCATAAAGTCACCGCTACTCGCCAATACCCGCTCTGCATACGGCAAAAGCTTGGCGCCGTCATTGGTCAAAACCATGCCATTGCTGCTGCGATTAAATAGCTGTAAGCCAAGTTGCTCTTGGAGGGCCTTCATTTGCAGACTGACTGCAGGTTGCGTTACATGCAAACGTTCTGCGGCCCGCGTCAGGTTGCCTTCGCGGGCGATGGTCACAAAGGCGCGTAGTTGCGTGAAGTCCATCAGTTTTTCCGATGTGAGGAAAATCGACCAGATTATTATAAGCAATGCTTATATTGCTATTGATAATAACTCATTGGATTTGCCATGACGAGTGAATTAATCTCATGCCAAATATCTTTTTCTGATTAAGGTTTTCTTATGACATCGGTACTCCAGCACTTTATGAATGGTCAGATTTTTCCTTCTGCCAGTGGCCGTCAGCAAGACGTATTTAATCCTGCAACGGGTCAGGTCATTGCCCAGGTAGCTTTGGCGAGCGTGGATGAAGTCAATACGGTTGTTGCTGCTGCAAGGGCGGCAGCGCCAGCGTGGGCAGAAACGGCACCGCTCAAGCGTGCGCGGGTGATGTTCAAGTTTAAAGAATTGTTGGATCAGCACCACCAGGAGTTAGCAGCGTTGATCACGCGTGAGCATGGCAAGGTCTTGTCCGATGCGATGGGAGAAGTTACCCGTGGTATTGAAATTGTTGAATTTGCCTGCGGGATGCCGCAATTGTTGAAATCACAGTTTTCGGACAACATCGGTGGCGGTATCGATAACTACAATCTGCGCCAGCCATTGGGCGTGACTGCCGGTATTACCCCATTTAATTTTCCTTTCATGGTACCGATGTGGATGGCACCACTGGCGATTGCGACGGGCAACACCTTTATATTGAAACCGTCGGAGCGCGATCCATCATGTGCATTAATGATTGCAGACTTATTCCGTCAGGCGGGTTTGCCGGATGGCGTGTTTAATGTGGTGCAAGGCGACAAAACAGCGGTCGATGCTTTATTGCAGCATCCGGATGTGGCGGCGATTTCTTTTGTTGGTTCAACGCCGATCGCAGAATACATTTACAGCGAAGGCACGCGTTTAGGAAAGCGTGTGCAAGCTTTAGGCGGTGCAAAAAATCATTTGGTCGTGATGCCGGATGCGAATCTGGAACAAGCCGTTGATGCATTGATGGGCGCAGCTTATGGATCTGCAGGCGAACGTTGCATGGCGATTTCTGTGGCGTTGGCGGTCGGTGAGATCGCCGATCAATTAGTGAGTGCGCTGGTGCCGCGCGTGAAAGCATTGACGATCAAAAATGGTATGGAAAGCGACGCCGAAATGGGCCCGGTGGTGACCGCCATGCACAAAGCAAAAATCGAAGGCTATATCGCTGACGGCATTGCCGAAGGAGCGACTTTGCTAGTCGATGGGCGCGGTTTGAAAGTGGCCGGACATGAGGGTGGTTTCTTCCTTGGCGGCACCTTATTTGATCATGTTAAAGAAGGCATGAAGATTCATCGCGAAGAAATTTTTGGACCGGTATTGTGCATTGTTCGTGTACCTGATTTTGCTTCTGCTGTTGAGCTGATTAATCGCCATGAATTTGGTAATGGTGTTTCTTTATTTACGTCTGACGGAAATACTGCACGTGAGTTTTCACGTCGCATACAAGTCGGTATGGTGGGTATTAATGTGCCGATTCCAGTACCAATGGCATGGCATTCTTTTGGTGGCTGGAAGCGCTCTTTGTTTGGCGATATGCATGCGTATGGCGAAGAAGGTATCCGTTTTTATACCCGCTACAAATCGATTATGCAGCGCTGGCCAGATAGCATAGGCAAAGGCGCAGAGTTTACGATGCCGGTTGCGAAATAACTTTCCATCTCAAGGAATAACAATGCTGACTTTGCGCGATTTATTTCCACATCCGATTATTCAGGGACCCATGGCTGGAGGCGCCTCGACACCGGCTTTAGTGGCGGCGGTATCGAATGCTGGTGGACTGGGTTCTCTGGCGTGTGGCATGTTGTCTCCTGAGGCGATGCTGGATCAAGCATGGCAGATACGACAAGCAACGGACAAACCGTTTGCTATGAATTTATTTGTACAACAAACGCCTTCACCGTCGGCTGAGGAAATACAGCTTGCAAGTGACTTATTGCAGCCAGTCTGGTCGTCATTGGCTTGGGATAAATTGCCCCTGCCAGGTAAATGGTGTGAGGATTTTGATGAACAGTTTGAGGCTTTGCTAACTGCAGGGCCTGCCGTCGCAAGTTTTACGTTTGGTATTCTCAAACGTGAACAATTACAGCGTCTGCATGAAGCCGGTATGTTGGTCATCGGCACCGCAACGCACCTGGCGGAAGCCCTGGCCTGGCAAGAGCTTGGTGCGGATGCGGTGTGTTTGTCTGGTATCGAAGCGGGTGGTCATCGCGGCACATTTATTGGAAGACAAGAAGACGCGAAGTTATCGACAATGGAATTGCTGGCGCAGGTAGTTCCACAGCTACGCATACCGGTAATCGCTGCCGGCAATATTGTCACTGGTGAAGACGTGACGGCAGCTTTGGCTACGGGTGCGCAAGCCGTGCAAATGGGGACGGCTTTTTTGGTTACGCATGAGTCTGGAATTCATCCTGCTTACAAGGAAAAACTATTAGCTGCCACCTCTGATACCACCCGACAAACGCGTGCAATCACCGGTCGTTTTGCACGTGGATTAGATAATCAATTTATGCAAGTCATGGCGACAGTGGCTGATCAGGTACCAGCATATCCGGTACAGAATGCATTGACTGCGGCCATCAGAGCAGCGGCGGGAAAGAGCAATAATCCTGAGTGGATGTCTATGTGGTGCGGCCAGGGCGTCGCCCGCGCAAAAGCGATGAGTGCTACCGAATTGATGCGTAATTTAGTCAAACATCTGACCTTAGATAAATCCTTAAAAAACTAAAAAAGAAAAGAGGAAAACCTCCATGGAAGCAGCGGGGCAATATGACTACATCATCGTCGGTGGCGGTAGTGCTGGTTGCGTTTTAGCGAATCGTTTATCAGCAGCACCAGAAAATAAAGTACTGTTGATTGAAGCTGGTGGTAAAGATGACTATGTGTGGATTCATATCCCTGTCGGCTACTTGTATTGCATCAATAATCCGCGTACTGATTGGATGTTTCGCACCGAAGCTGAGGCTGGGTTAAATGGGCGTAGTCTGATCTATCCAAGAGGTAAAGTGCTCGGCGGTTGTTCATCGATTAACGGCATGATTTACATGCGTGGACAGGAGCGCGATTACAACGAGTGGGCGTCACTGACTGGCGATGATAGCTGGCGCTGGGATCAGGTGTTACCGCTATTTAAAAAGAGCGAAGATCATTACAGTAAAGATGAACAATTTCATTCACAAGGCGGTGAATGGCGCGTTGAAAAACAGCGTTTATCATGGGAAATTTTAGATGCATTTCGTGATGCGGCAGAACAAGTTGGCATTCCAAAAACCGATGATTTTAATCGCGGTGATAACGAAGGTTGTGGCTACTTCGATGTGAATCAAAAACGCGGCATACGTTGGAATACGTCTAAGGCTTTTTTACGTCCCGCTGCGGCACGCGACAATCTGACCATCATGACCGGATGCCAGGTACGTCGTTTGCGTTTTAAAGATGGTGAACATGGAAAGCGTTGTATTGGCGTTGAATTTGTTGGCGGTGGTCAGGAATGGTTTGCAGAATCTGTGCACGAAACTATTCTCGCCGCTGGTGCCATCGGTTCACCTTCAATATTGCAACATTCTGGTGTTGGTAATCCTGAGCATTTGCATAGTCTGGGGCTTTCCGTACAGCACGCGCTACCGGGGGTGGGGGCGAATTTGCAAGATCATTTGCAGATCCGTTCGGCATTTAAAATTACTGGCGCAAAAACCCTCAACACCATGGCGAATAATTGGTGGGGCAAAGCTGCCATCGGGCTTGAATATGCATTGAAGCAAAGCGGCCCTATGTCTATGGCACCTTCACAATTAGGTGCGTTTACGCGCTCGGATGTGACGCAAACCAGTGCGAATCTGGAATACCACGTGCAGCCTTTATCTCTGGAAAAATTTGGCGATCCCTTACATGATTTTCCGGCGTTCACGGCGAGTGTTTGTAATTTACGTCCCAGCTCCCGTGGCCACGTAAGGATTGTTTGTCAGGATCCATTTGCCGCGCCAAAAATTGCACCAAATTATTTGAGCACAGCAGAAGATAAGAAAATTGCCGCTGACTCATTGACATTGACACGCAAGATTATTGCTGCACCAGCGTTAAAAAAATATCAGCCTGAAGAAATGAAGCCGGGTGCACAATTCCGAACCGAAGAAGAGTTAGCACGGGCGGCAGGTGATATCGGAACCACGATTTTTCATCCGGTTGGTACGTGTAAGATGGGACGTAAGGATGATGTCAGCGCAGTGGTGGATAGTCAGCTGCGCGTGTTTGGCATCGCGGGTTTGCGGGTGGTGGATGCGTCAGTGATGCCGACCATTACCTCTGGCAACACGAACTCGCCAACCATCATGATTGCGGAGAAAGCGGCGATACACATCTTGCAGAATAGGCATTAACAATTTCTTTTATTTTTTGCTGTTTTAACGCTTGCGTACAAGCAGATTTAGTCGTTACTATCGAAGCCGAATCGAAACCGAATTGAAGAAATCATCTGCTGAGCTTGATCTCACAGAGAAAAATAAATACCCACTGCTATGACAGCGGGTTTGTCATGTTTCAGGCAAGACAATCAAAGGAGATGAGATGACTCAAGTCATCCTGGAGACAAAGCGTCTGACCAAAGAGTTCAGAGGCTTTACTGCGGTCAATGAGGTTAACCTGCAAATTCAGCGGGGACATATCCATGCCTTAATCGGCCCGAATGGCGCTGGTAAAACCACGTGCTTTAATTTACTCACCAAATTTTTAAATCCGACGTCCGGACAGATTTTGTTCAACGGTCGTGATATCACTGCCGACAAACCTGCACAGATAGCACGTCAGGGCATTATCCGATCTTTTCAGATATCCGCGGTATTTCCTCATATGACGGTCTTAGAGAACGTGCGCATTGGTTTGCAGCGGGCGTTGGGGAGCTCGTTTCATTTCTGGAAAAGTAATGTATCGCTGAATCGTTTGAATGACCGGGCCATGGATTTACTGGCTCAGGTGGATTTGACGGAGTTCGCCCATACAATGACGGTCGATTTGCCCTATGGCAGAAAACGCGCACTCGAAATTGCCACCACGCTGGCGATGGAACCAGAAATGATGTTGTTGGACGAGCCTACGCAAGGAATGGGGCATGAAGATGTGCACCGCGTGACTGAGCTGATTAAAAAAGTATCCGCTGGTCGGACCATTTTGATGGTGGAACACAATATGAAAGTCGTCTCCGGAATTTGTGACCGCATTTCTGTCTTACAACGCGGTGCGATATTGGCAGAAGGCTCGTATGCTGAAGTCTCAGAAAATCCGCAAGTGATGGAAGCCTATATGGGCAGTACTAGTGCTGAACTGGAAGGGGCACATGCATGAGTGTCGATGCACAAATTCCTAGTTTGGAAATTTCTGGCTTGCAAGCCTGGTATGGCGAGTCCCACATTTTGCATGATGTGAATTTACGTGTAAATCAGGGGCAGGTGGTAACCATCCTCGGCCGCAATGGCGCGGGTCGCACCACGACGATGCGCGCGATCATGGGTTTGACTGGGGCGCGTAAAGGCTCGATTAAAATTAATGGCATAGAAACCATCGCAATGGCGACACATAAAATTGCGCATCTTGGTGTCGGTTACTGCCCGGAAGAGCGGGGGATATTTTCGTCTTTATCCACAGAAGAAAATCTGATGTTGCCGCCTGCTGTATCGCGTCATGAAAAAGGCATGTCGGTAGAAGAAATTTATGCAATGTTTCCGAACCTGGCTGAACGTAAACACAGTCAGGGAACTCGCTTATCTGGTGGTGAACAACAGATGCTGGCGGTCGCCCGCATTTTACGTACCGGGGCAAAATTACTGTTGTTGGATGAAATATCTGAAGGTCTCGCTCCGGTGATCGTAAAAGCTTTGGCGCGCATGATTCTGACGCTCAAAGCGAAGGGATACACGATCGTCATGGTCGAGCAAAATTTTCGTTTTGCGGCACCTTTGGCGGATCAGTTTTATGTGATGGAACATGGGCAAATCGTAGAGAGCTTTTCTGCTGGGCAATTACAAGAAAAAATGCCGGTATTGAATCAGTTGTTGGGCGTCTGAAGTAGAACACATTGAAGTAGAAATTTGACATAAGTTCGCACAAAAAATCAGAGCAGGTATTGATCCTCATTTCTTGGAGAAGACACATGAAAACCACATCAAAATTTCTTAGTCTCGCAGTAGCAATGGCGTGCGCAGGATGGACCAGCGGTGCTGGTGCACAGGTATCCGGTGACGTTGTGAAGATTGGATTTATCAGCGATCTTTCTGGCGTGTATTCTGACATCGATGGTAAAGGCGGGATAGAAGCGATCAAGATGGCGATCGCGGATTTTGGCGGTACCGTGCTTGGGAAAAAAATTGAATTAGTCAGTGCCGATCATCAGAATAAAGCTGACATCGCCGCCAGCAAAGCGCGTGAATGGTTTGATCGCGATGGCGTTGACATGTTGATTGGCGGTACCAATTCTGGCACTGGTTTATCTATGGCGAAAGTCGCAGCAGAAAAGAAAAAACCATTTATTTCTATCGGTGCTGGCACGGCAGTATTGACTAACGCTGAATGTACGCCGTACACAGTTCACTATGCTTACGATACCGTTGCTTTGGCAAAAGGGACTGGTTCAGCGGTGGTGAAACAAGGTGGTAAAAGTTGGTATTTCCTGACCGCTGATTATGCGTTTGGTGCAGCCTTAGAAGGTGACACAACCAAGGTGGTGTCAGCGAGTGGCGGAACGGTCAGTGGGTCGGTCAAACATCCTTTATCAGCATCTGATTTTTCTTCATTCTTGTTACAGGCGCAATCCTCAAAAGCGCAGATTCTTGGCTTGGCGAATGCCGGTGGTGACACCATCAACGCGATTAAAGCGGCAAATGAATTTGGCATCACCAAGACCATGAAATTAGCTGGTTTGCTGATGTTCATTAATGATATTCACTCACTGGGTCTGAACCTGACCAATGGCATGTATCTCACTGATAGCTGGTACTGGAATCAGACGCCGGAAGCACGCACCTGGGCTCGTCGGTATTTTGAAAAAATGAAAAAAATGCCGTCTAGTTTGCAAGCCGCAGATTATTCTGCAACGTTGCAATATCTGAACGCCGTTAAAGCAGCGGGTAGCGATGATACCGATAAAGTCATGGCGAAATTGCGCAGTATGAAGTTCAACGATATGTACGTTAAAAATGGCTACGTACGCGCTGACGGCAGCATGATTCACGATATGTATCTGATGCAAGTGAAAGCGCAGGCGGATTCTAAAGAACCTTGGGATTACTACAAAGTGATTCAGACAATTCCGGGTGAACAAGCGTTTACCACCAAGGCAGATTCGAAGTGCGCGTTGTGGAAATAATGCGCATTGATCGTTGAATGTGAATGCTCTTGTCAGTGTCCGCGAGTACGCGTGGACGCTGACTTTCTTTGACATGTTTCCGTTTTTTCTGACGGATTTTTTTTGAAGAGTGCCATGGAAATTTTTGGTATTCCGCTACAGGCGATGCTGGGCCAATTGCTGCTTGGATTGGTGAATGGTTCGTTTTATGCGATGTTGTCGCTCGGGCTCGCAGTGATCTTTGGCCTGCTCAATGTGATCAATTTTGCGCATGGCGCATTGTATATGATGGGCGCTTTTTTGGCCTGGATGGGGCTGGAATACTTTGGCATAAATTACTGGTTTATGTTGATTGCCGCCCCCTTAATCGTTGCCGTGTTTGGCGTCGTGATTGAACGTACGATGTTACGCTGGCTCTATAAACTTGATCACCTGTATGGGCTGCTTTTGACCTTTGGTATCACGCTGATGCTGGAAGGGATTTTCCGTTCTGTATATGGTGTTTCCGGTCAACCGTATTCCGTTCCTGAAGCCCTTAGTGGTGCGACTAATCTGGGTTTCATGATACTGCCGAATTATCGCGCCTGGGTTGTTGTCGCATCGCTGGTGGTGTGTTTTGCGACTTGGTTTGTGATTGAAAAAACCAAGCTCGGCGCGTATTTGCGTGCTGGTACTGAGAACCCTAAATTGGTTGAGGCTTTTGGTGTCAATGTGCCTTTGATGGTGACATTAACTTACGCGTTTGGCGTGGGTTTGGCGGCGTTCGCTGGTGTGCTGGCAGCTCCGGTCATTCAGGTCTCACCGTTGATGGGATCAAACTTGATCATCACTGTATTTGCTGTGGTGGTGATTGGTGGAATGGGGTCGATACTGGGCTCTATCGTAACTGGTTTAGGCCTGGGTGTGATTGAAGGTTTGACACGTGTTTTTTATCCTGAATTATCAGCGACGGTGGTGTTTATCGTAATGGCGATTGTGCTGATGATACGTCCTGCTGGTTTGTTTGGAAAAGAAAGATAAGCGGAGCTGTGATGAATAAAAAAATGGCGTATGGAACGGCTCTGGTTTTATTGCTGGTGGCACCGCAGCTGATGTATCCAGTATTTTTGATGAAAGTCTTGTGCTTCGCGTTATTTGCTTGCGCCTTCAATTTACTGATCGGTTTTACTGGCCTTCTGTCATTTGGGCACGCGGCTTTTTTTGGTGCTGCTGGTTATGTATCAGGTGTGGTTTTGCGTGATGCGGGTTGGTCGTTCGAGGCCGGTATCCTCGCTGGCGTTGTGGTCGCTGCCACGATTGGTTTTGTGATGGGATCATTGGCGATTCGTCGGCAAGGAATTTATTTTACGATGATCACCCTAGCCTTGGCGCAAATGCTGTATTTCGTATTCTTGCAGGCGAAGTTCACTGGTGGAGAAGATGGGCTGCAAGGGGTGCCGCGTGGTAAGTTATTTGGTGTACTTGATTTGGGTTCCGACATGGCGATGTATTACGTTGTGTTAGCAATTTGTGTTGCTGGTTTTGTGCTGATTGTGCGGACGATTCACTCACCGTTCGGACAGGTTTTGAAAGCCGTTAAAGAAAATGAGGCACGCGCGATTTCACTCGGTTACGACGTCGATAAATACAAGTTGCTGGCGTTTGTATTGTCCGCGGCGATTGCGGGTCTTGCAGGTGCCACAAAAACAGTTGTTATCGGGTTTGAGACGTTGACGGATGCGCATTGGGCGATGTCAGGTTTGGTGGTGTTGATGACGCTGGTCGGCGGTTTGGGTACCTTGGTTGGGCCGATCGTTGGTGCGGTGTTGATCATTGCTCTTGAGGATAAATTGGGTGATATCGGATCATGGATTGCAGACGTATCCCATATTGAGTGGTTCCGCACACTTGGGGACTCGGTCACTTTGGTGACTGGATTTATTTTTATTGTCTGTGTGTTGTTATTCCGTAAGGGGATCGTCGGTGAACTGGCTGCTGTGTTCGGCGCTAAACGGAGTTCTGTTTCGCATTAAGTTTTTTATGATTTGATGGATAAAAAAGCCTCGCAAAGTAATTTGTGAGGCTTTTTGTTTTTTTGTGTTGGGAGTTGTGATGAACTTGTATTGTTTAAGAGCGATTTAAAGCATCCTAGCGAGCTTTTTTTGATAAATGCGAGGACTTATGTGTTTTGATTAAAATCTCGTCTTAATCAGCTTAGATTGACTTTCGCATCAACGATTTTGGGAGGGCTATCTCGTAGTTTGTGGAAAAAAGTGAAGTTGTCCACCGGTGGGTTAGTTTGATAGGCGTAAATAACATTCGGAACGGCTGTGGAAAAGTGTAAGACTATCCACAGCCTGTTTTGTTTTGAAAAAGGAAGAATTAATTTTCCGGGTTTCTCACTTACTAATGATGCTGGCTCGGTTGACTGTTTATCGATATTTGTTTGTCAAAAGAACCATTTTTTATAACGAATTTTATCCGGCTTTATAGAACTTCAGCGTAAATCGCTCTTGCTTGCTGCCACGTGACCTCACGCGGGTTATTGCCTAATAGGCGGGTCTGGAGCATGGCATCTGTGGTTATTTTGTCGAGGTCGCTTTCCTTGATGCCGACTTGCTGCAAACGGGTGGCAATGCCCAATTCGCCCGTTAATTGTTCAAGTGCATTAATCAAAGCGCTACTTTTTGCTTCGCTACTACCTTGCTCGTGTGGTGCAATAATGGCAGCGAGTTCGGCATAATGGGGATGTGCAGCACTTGCATTGAAGCGCAGCACGGCTGGTAAGACCAGTGAATTGGACAGGCCGTGTGGCACATGGAAAATTCCACCGATCGGATAGGCGAGGGCATGTACTGCAGCGCAGGGGGCGTTGGCAAACGATTGACCGGCAAGGAATGCACCCAACAACATGGCCTGACGGGCGGCCAGATTCTGTGGTTCACGACAAACCGTGCGAATGTTATTCCATAGTAGTTGCAGCGCTTGCTTTGCCAACATGTCCGACATGGGGTTCTTTTTATGTTTGGTGGTAAAGGCTTCGATCGCATGAACCATCGCATCTATACCCGTGGCGGCACTGACTGCAACAGGTAACCCCAAGGTTAATTGTGCATCGAGAATTGCGATGTCGGCGTAGAGCTGCGGTGCGACGACGCCCATTTTGCTGGTTTCTCCCGTGGTTACAATGGCAATGGGTGTTGCTTCGGAACCGGTACCGGCGGTGGTTGGTATTTGAATCAGGGGAAGACGTTGACCTTTGATATTGCCGATGCCATACATGCTACTTAATTCTTGTTCATTACCAGTCAAAATGGCGATCAGTTTGGCGACATCCATTGAACTGCCGCCACCAAAACCAACTACCAGATCGATACCCAGGATGTGCGCTTGAGATGCGGCGGCGAGCACGACCGCTTCAGGTGGATCAGCGACGACATCAGAGAACACGCTGACCTCAATTTGCTGCGCTCGGATATTATCAATCGCCGCTTGCATTAATCCGGTTTTCAGGAAGCCGGCATCGGTGACCAACAATACATGTCTGGCTGCAGGGTAGTGAAGGGCAATGGTCTGGCCTACGTGATTTGCGGCGCCAGTCTGGCTGATGATATGTGGGACAGTCTGAAACTCGAAGTGATTCATGCGGATATTTCCTGTTCTGGTAAAAGATACTGAAAACTGTATGACCTGAGTGGGGAGAGACTTGTTATCCTCTCTAGCTTGCCAGAACTTTGTTCTTTACGCAAAACTGTCGGAAAATTGGTTTGTAGCACGGAAATTTGTTGATTGTTGGAATAAGGTTAATAGCATGGTCGATATATTGTTGTTGGGTGGTGCGGCATTCTTTGCTGGGTTTGTTGATGCAATCGTTGGTGGTGGGGGATTGGTACAAGTACCAGCTTTGTTTTCTTTGATGCCAGGTACAGCACCTGCTACTTTATTGGGCACAAATAAATTTGCCGGTATTTGGGGCACGGGTGTAGCGGCGAAAAACTATTTGCGTAAAGTTCGCATACGTTGGGAGATGGCATTACCTGCCGCGGTGGCAGCATTTGTGTTCGCTTTCGCTGGAGCATATCTGGTTACGCATGTATCTCCGGATCAGTTACGTAAAGCGTTGCCGTTTGTGTTGGTTGGTGTGGCGATTTATACGTTTAAGAAAAAAGAGTTTGGCGCTTTGGATAAACCTGTGTTTTCTGGTCGTAAAGAAATTCTGCTCGGTATGTTAGTGGGTGCTACGATTGGATTTTATGATGGGTTCTTTGGCCCTGGTACAGGTAGTTTCTTTATGTTTTTGTTTGTACGTTTTTTTGGCTACGACTTCTTACGTGCTTCGGCTGTCGCGAAGGTGTTGAATGTGGCGTGCAATGCCGCAGCCTTGTCTTGGTTTGGGTTTAGCGGACATGTCCTGTGGATATTGGGTGCAACAATGGCAGTGTGCCAGGTGGGTGGTTCTTTGTTGGGTTCCCATATGGCGATTAAGCATGGCACCGGTTTTGTACGAAAAATGTTTTTGTTTGTGGTGGTCGCATTGATTTGCAAAACAACTTATGATGGGTTTTTGAAGTGATTGTTTCACGTGAAACAATCGGTGTATATTTTAAGACACTACTACACAAACTAGAATTGATTAAAATTTAGTCATTCTTTCTTGTCGGTTTGCCCTTTTTTACTCCTGCTCCCAATGTTTCACGTGAAACATTGGGACTTATTTTTTGTAGATTCGCATTTTGAAAACTGCTGCAACGCGAAAACAAACTATAATCGTGCCTCTTAAGTCCTTGTTTGTCAGAAGCTAGCCATGTTTTATCCTAAAGAATTTGATGTGATTGTCGTTGGTGGTGGTCACGCCGGTACAGAAGCTGCCCTCGCCGCCGCGCGAATGGGGCAGTCCACATTGTTGTTGACCCACAATATCGAGACTCTTGGTCAGATGTCCTGCAATCCATCTATCGGTGGCATTGGTAAGGGGCATTTGGTGAAAGAGGTTGATGCCATGGGCGGTGCAATGGCAATCGCCACAGATGAGGCAGGGATACAGTTTCGCATTCTGAACTCGTCAAAAGGCCCGGCAGTTCGAGCAACCAGAGCGCAGGCGGACCGCATTTTGTACAAACAAGCGATCCGTAGCCGTCTGGAAAATCAACCCAATCTGTGGTTGTTCCAGCAGGCAGTGGATGACTTATTGGTCGAAGGAAATCGCGTCGTTGGCGCGATAACCCAAGTCGGTATCCGCTTCCGTGCACGCGCGGTCGTTTTGACGGCAGGGACTTTCCTTGACGGAAAAATCCACGTTGGCCTGAATAATTACTCCGCAGGTAGAGCCGGTGATCCACCAGCGATATCGCTGTCTGCCCGTTTGAAAGAATTGGCTTTGCCTCAAGGACGCCTCAAAACTGGCACGCCGCCAAGGATTGACGGCCGTAGTATCGATTTCTCTGTCATGCAAGAACAGCCTGGTGATCTCGATCCTGTACCAGTGTTCTCGTACATGGGAAATGCCGCGATGCATCCTAGGCAGGTTCCTTGCTGGATTACACATACGAACGAAAAAACACACGATATTATTCGTGCCGGTTTAGATCGTAGCCCGATGTATACCGGTGTGATTGAAGGTGTTGGACCACGTTACTGCCCATCGATCGAAGACAAAATCCATCGCTTCGCGAGCAAAGAATCGCACCAGATCTTCCTTGAGCCCGAAGGTCTGACTACCAATGAGTTTTATCCCAACGGCATCTCCACCAGCCTGCCATTCGATGTGCAACTGGAATTAGTTCGTTCTATGCGCGGTATGGAAAACGCTTATATCCTACGCCCAGGCTATGCGATTGAATATGATTACTTCGATCCTCGTGGTTTGAAATCATCCTTAGAAACCCGCCAGATTGAAGGCTTGTTCTTTGCCGGACAGATCAATGGTACTACCGGATACGAAGAAGCAGCAGCGCAAGGTATGTTGGCAGGTTTAAATGCCGCCTTGCAAACTCAGGGTAAAGATGCGTGGGTGCCACGCCGTGATGAGGCGTATCTTGGTGTATTGGTCGATGACCTGATTACCAAAGGTGTACAAGAGCCTTACCGCATGTTCACCAGCCGTGCAGAATTCCGTCTCAGTTTGCGTGAAGATAATGCCGATATGCGGCTGACCGAAATCGGTCGCCAGCTTGGTTGTGTCAGCGATACGCAATGGCAGATGTTTGAACAAAAGCGTGAAAGTGTTGCACGTGAAATGGAGCGCTTACGTTCTACCTGGGTTAATCCACGTATCCTCGGTGCTGAAGAAGCCGAGCGTGTGGTTGGTAAAGCACTCGAACGTGAGTATTCATTGGCTGATTTGTTGCGCCGTCCACAAGTGACTTACAACAGCCTGATGGGGTTGGTTGGTATCGAAGGACAAGCTTTAGCTGGCCCTGGTGTTAATGACGAAGCAGTACGTGAACAGGTCGAAATTCAAGTTAAATATGCAGGCTATATTGACCGCCAGGCCAAAGAGGTTGAGCGTCATGCACACTTTGAAAACCTCAAAATGCCTGCGACGTTTGACTATATGGAAGTCAACGGCTTATCTATCGAAGTGCGCCAAAAATTGAATAAGCATCAGCCAGAAACTCTGGGGCAGTGTGGTCGTATCTCTGGCGTGACTCCGGCAGCCATTTCGTTGTTGCTGGTGCATTTGAAAAAACGCGGTTTTAAAGAATTTGCCGCCGCCCCGGAAGTACTGGAAGAAACAATGCCCGCAGCAGGAGAGGTTTGATGAGTATCAACGATACGAGTGCTTTGCGTAACATGCTCGCCGACGGTGTGCAAGAATTAGATCTAGCTTTAACAAGTGCGCAAATAGATAAGATGATTGTTTATTTGTTGCTGCTATCAAAATGGAACTCCGTTTATAATTTAACAGCAATTCGTGATCCTAAAGAGATGGTCAAGCAGCATTTGCTCGATTCTCTGTCGGCGGCACCGGCTTTTGTTAATGCAAAAAACGTACTGGATGTTGGTGCGGGCGGCGGTTTGCCTGGCATGATGTTGGCGATTACCTATCCGGATACTCGGGTTTCTATGATCGACACGGTCAGTAAAAAGACTGCCTTTCTGAGTCAGGCAAAAACCGAACTCGGTTTGACGAACGTGACTGTACACACTGGCCGCGTGGAAGCTTTGCAAGTAAAAGAGAAATTTGACGTGATTACTTCACGTGCCTTTTCTGAACTGTGTAACTTCATTAATTGGTCGGGACATTTGCTGGCTGATGGTGGTCAATTTATCGCCATGAAAGGTGTGGCACCAGCGCAGGAAATCGAGCGGCTACCTGAGGGCTGGCAAGTCACAGGCATGCAAGCTTTGTCGGTGCCGGGTTTACAAGCAGAGCGGCATCTTGTTTTTGTTAAAAAATCCCCAGTCTGAATCACCCACGGAAAACCTGTATGGCAAAAATCTTTTGTGTAGCAAATCAAAAAGGTGGCGTGGGCAAAACCACTACCACTGTCAATCTTGCCGCCGGACTGGCGAAATTGGACCAACGTGTTTTACTGGTCGATCTTGATCCTCAGGGCAACGCCACGATGGGCGCGGGGATTAACAAAGCAAAATTAACCTCTTCTGTGTATGAAGTATTGCTCGGTATCTCGGACGTAGCGACGGCTCGTTTGCGTTCCGAATCAGGCCGATTTGATGTATTGCCAGCCAATCGCGAACTGGCCGGTGCTGAAGTTGAAATGGTGGAGCTGGAGAATCGTGACAAGCGCTTGCGCGATGCTTTAGCGGTCGTCAGTGCTGATTATGATTTCATCCTGATTGACTGCCCACCTGCCTTGTCGATGTTGACCCTGAACGGTTTGTGCGCCGCCCATGGCGTGATTATTCCTATGCAGTGCGAATACTATGCGCTTGAAGGTTTGTCAGATCTGGCCAATACCATCAAAAAAGTCTCTGCAAATTTGAACCCGGATCTCAAAATTGTGGGTTTGTTGCGTGTCATGTTCGATCCGCGCATGACCTTGTCTCAACAAGTTTCTGACCAGCTGGAACAGCATTTTGGCGACAAAGTCTTTAAAACTCTGATCCCACGCAATGTGAGGTTGGCTGAAGCGCCATCGTATGGCATTCCTGGCGTGGTTTTCGATCCCTCGTCCAAAGGTGCACAGGCTTACATCGCCTTCGGTGCAGAAATGGTCGAAAGAATTAAACAGTTGGAAAAATGAATATGGTCATAAAAAAACAAAAGGGTTTGGGACGTGGTCTCGACGCCTTGCTTGGTGGTGCAGGTGATTTTGCGGATGCCGTACCAACGGTCAGCGGTGCACCAACCAGCCTGTCAGTTCAGCATATGCAAGCTGGTAAATATCAGCCACGTACCCGTATGGATGAGGGGGCACTGGCAGAACTGGCCGCATCGATCAAAGCGCAAGGCTTGATGCAACCAATTCTGGTACGTCCTATCGGACAAAATAACGGCGTTACCCGGTATGAAATCATTGCCGGCGAACGTCGTTTCCGTGCCTCACAAATGGCTGGTCTGGAAGAAGTGCCAGTATTGGTGAAAGATGTGGATGACCAGGCCGCGGCAGCCATGGCTTTGATTGAGAATATTCAGCGTGAAGATCTCAATCCTTTGGAAGAAGCGCAGGGCATACATCGCTTGATTACCGATTTCTCATTTACCCATGAGCAAGCGGCAACGGCGGTGGGCCGTTCACGTAGTGCTGTGTCCAATTTGTTGCGTTTGATGAACCTGGCCAAGCCAGTACAAACCATGTTGATGGCAGGCGATATCGATATGGGGCATGCGCGTTCTTTGCTTGCTACCGATGCGGCAACCCAGATACAGTTGGCAAATCAGATTGTGGCAAAACGCATGTCGGTGCGTGAAGCAGAAAAGCTGGTGGCAAAAACCACGTCTGAAATGAATTCGCCAGGCAAGCCACGCGACAAAGCTGAGAAGTCGCGTGACATTACGCGACTCGAAGAAGAGTTATCCGATTTGCTGGCAACCCAAGTGACATTGAAAATGGGAAGCAAGGGCAGGGGGCAAATGCTGATCGACTTTGCCGATCTTGATTCTTTGGATGGCGTGATTTTAAAAATACGCGGTCAGTAAAAAATAACATGAAGCTGCAAACCAATTTGGTTTTGCAGCTTTTTTTTCGTCCCCGTTTTTGAATGGGTCATTTTTATTCTCATGGTGCGTTCCACGTGAAACTTCTTACTCTCCCAGGTTTATACAACTCCGGTCCCCAGCATTGGCAAAGCTTATGGGAAACCAGCTTGCCCAATATCGAACGGGTGCAACAAGAGAATTGGGATCAACCTGAACTCGATGTTTGGATGGCCAAATTATCCGCTCACATAGACAATTGTAAGGAAGACGTTATTTTGGTCGCGCATAGTTTGGGCTGTGCGTTGGCCGTACACTGGGTTGCGTCGCTCAAGACATCGGCGTTACACGTGAAACAAGTTAAAGGCCTGTTTTTGGTGGCAGCGCCAGATGTAGGACAAAATACGTTTCCAGCACCCAGCTTTAGTCCTATGCCAGAAAATCGCCTGCCGGTACCTAGTATTCTGATCGCTTCGGATAATGATCCTTGGTGCGATGTTGCATTAAGCGGACATTGGGCACACTGCTGGGGAAGCGAATTTCATTCGCTAAGCGCGAAAGGCCACATCAACAGTGAATCGGGTCTCGGCAATTGGGAGCAAGGCCAGAGCTGGTTGAAGAAGTTGGTGCCAATAGGCTGAAGTTGCAAAAAAAATAGGCAGTGTCTCATTCTGGTGCACTGAAGGTATCGTTTGACGTTATTACGCACTACCACGTATAATTCCGTGGTTTTGATAGGCAAGGATTTACGCTGCCCGATAATATTTCGAGGCAAATGCGGTGAATTCGAGCAAGATCTATAAATTAAGTGAGGAAAGCATGGCGCGTATCGTACTGCTGCAAATGGTGGCAGCTCTGGTCGTCGCGCTTGTTGCTGGTGTATTTGGGACGATTTCTTTAGCATTTTCAGCCTTGTTAGGTGGACTGTGCTGTGCAATTCCAAACGCTTTTTTCGCGTTGCGCCTGACGATGAGCGCCCGAAAGCCTGGAGGAGCCAACCCGATGAGTTTTTTCATCGGTGAATTTATCAAGATTGGACTAACAATCGGCCTGATGGCTGCGGTTGTTACCTTGTACCACGATGTCAACTGGCCGGCTTTTTTGATCGCCTTCATCGTAGTACTGAAAAGTTATTTCATTTTACTCTTTAGACAACGACCATGAGCGCAACCGAGAACGCACCAACAGCGTCAGAATATATTGTCCATCACTTAGGACATTTTTCGACCCATCACCAAGATAAAATTGTTGATTTTTCTATATTAAATTACGACACCATTATCTGGTCACTTTTCGCCGGTATTGTCGGCAGCCTCGTATTGTGGCTGGCTGCACGTAAGGCGACTTCCGGCGTACCAGGTCGTTTTCAGGCAGCGGTAGAGATTTTGGTTGAAATGGTGGAAGAACAGTCCAAAGGCATTGTTCATGGTGATCGTACGTTCATCGCTCCGATGGCACTGACCGTGTTTGTCTGGGTTGCTTTGATGAACTCCCTTGATTTCTTGCCAGTCGATATGTTCTCTGGCTTGTTCCGTTTATTAGTTAGTCTGGGTGTTGCCCCTGAATCCCTGACCGACATGCACCACCGTGTGGTACCAACTTCCGATTTGAACGGAACCATCGGTATCTCTTTAGGCGTATTGGCTTTGATGCTGTATTACAGCGTTAAAATCAAAGGTTTGGGTGGTTTCCTGTACGAACTGGTGGCCGCGCCTTTTGGCATCTGGTTGGCGCCGTTCAACCTGATTCTGCAAGTCATCGAATTCGCGGCAAAAACTGTTTCATTGGGTATGCGACTGTTCGGTAACATGTTTGCAGGCGAATTATTGTTCTTGTTGATCGCTTTATTGGGTTCAATGGCAACAGTATTTGGTGTTGCAGGTCACCTGATTGCAGGTTCCATCTGGGCGATCTTCCATATTCTGATTGTGTTCTTACAAGCGTTTATTTTCATGATGTTGACACTGGTCTATATCGGTCAAGCGCACGAACATCACTAAGATTGCAGTAAGTAGTAAGTGTTGATTTAGTTTTAGTTTTTTGGTTTTAGTTTTAGCTTTTTATTATTTTTAACTTTTAAGGAAATGTCATGACTGATTTATCTTTTGTTGCTTTGGCTTGCGGTTTGATCATCGGTTTGGGCGCGATCGGTGCTTGTATCGGTATCGCTATCATGGGTGGTAAGTACCTGGAAGCATCTGCACGTCAACCAGAATTGATGAATACATTGCAAACTAAGATGTTCTTGTTGGCTGGTCTGATCGACGCTGCGTTCCTGATCGGTGTTGGTATCGCTATGTTGTTCGCGTTCGCAAACCCGTTCCACGCTTAATAGTCTTTCCTTTTCGTGCCGGAAGTCGCTGGCTTCTGGCTTGATCCATCTAGATAAGGAATTACCGTGAACCTTAACTCAACTTTGTTTGTTCAGTTTGGGGTTTTCTTCATCTTGGCATTGTTCACCATGAAGTTTGTGTGGCCGCCACTGATGAACGCGCTCGATGAGCGCGCTAAGAAAATCGCTGACGGACTGGCAGCTGCCGACCGTGGCCGCGCTGAAATGCAAGCTGCTGAAAAGCGTGTGCAAGCTGAATTGGCTGGTGCGCGTGATGAAGGCCAAAAACGTATCATTGACGCAGAAAAACGCGCACAATTGATCATCGAAGAAGCCAAGAACACTGCATCCACTGAAGCTGCTCGCATCGTCGCTGCTGCTCAGGCTGACGCAGAAAATCAAGTTACTAAAGCACGCGAAGAATTGCGCGACCAGGTTGCTACATTAGCAGTCAAAGGCGCAGAACAAATTCTGAAACGTGAAATCAACGCATCCGCTCACGCAGATTTGTTGACTCAACTGAAAACCGAGCTGTAATCATGGCCGAACTCGCAACGATCGCTCGTCCTTACGCTGAAGCGCTATTCCGTGTTGCCCAAACCGGTAACCTGTCCGCCTGGTCGGAACTGGTCACTGAAATGGGTCATGTGGGTGCGAATTCCGATGTACAAGCTCTTGCACACAACCCAAAAGTCTCGGCTTCTCAAAAAGCTGAGATTTTCCTGTCTGCGCTCAAATCGCCAGTGACTACTGAAGCCAAAAACTTCGTAGCAACGCTCGCTGACTATGATCGCCTGACTTTGCTGCCTGAAATCGCTTTCCAATTTCACGCTCTGAAAAACGCCTTCGACGGCGCTGCAGATGCGGAAGTAACAAGCGCTTTTGAATTGTCCGCAGCCCAGTTGAGCGACCTGGCAGTGACATTGGAGAAGAAATTTGGCCGCAAACTGCACCCAACAGTCAAAGTAGATCCTGCTTTGATCGGTGGTGTGCGCATCGTGGTTGGTGATCAGGTGCTTGACACGTCGGTTCGCGCTAAGCTGCAAAAAATGCACGTAGCACTGACCGCGTAAGAACGTAATAAATATTAGGAGTTAGTATGCAACTCAACCCATCTGAAATCAGCGAGTTGATCAAGAGCCGGATTCAAGGCCTTGGCGACACAGCTGAGATTCGTAATCAAGGTACGGTTATCTCCGTTACCGACGGTATCTGCCGCATCCACGGTCTGTCTGACGCGATGCAAGGTGAGATGCTGGAATTCCCAGGCAACACATTTGGTCTGGCATTGAACCTGGAACGTGATTCCGTTGGCGCCGTTATTCTCGGTGACTACGAACACATCTCCGAAGGCGACACAGTGAAATGTACTGGTCGTATTCTGGAAGTGCCTATCGGTCCTGAATTGCGCGGTCGTGTTGTTAACGCGCTGGGTCAGCCTATCGACGGCAAAGGTCCAATCAATGCTAAATTGACTGCACCAATCGAAAAAATCGCTCCAGGCGTTATCGCTCGTCAATCCGTTTCTGAACCACTGCAAACAGGTATCAAGTCTATCGACGCGATGGTACCAGTTGGCCGCGGTCAGCGTGAATTGATCATTGGCGATCGTCAAACTGGTAAAACAGCGGTAGCGATTGATGCGGTGATCAGCCAAAAAGGCCAGAACGTTACATGTATCTATGTAGCGATTGGTCAAAAAGCTTCTTCCGTTAAAAACGTTGTGCGCGCTCTCGAAGCCCACGGCGCCATGGAATACACCATCGTTGTTGCTGCAACTGCTGCTGAATCTGCAGCGATGCAATACGTTTCCGCTTACTCCGGTTGCGCGATGGGCGAATACTTCCGTGACCGCGGTGAAGATGCACTGATCATCTATGATGATTTGTCTAAACAAGCTGTGGCTTACCGTCAGGTTTCCCTGTTGCTGCGCCGCCCACCAGGCCGCGAAGCTTACCCAGGTGACGTGTTCTACCTGCACTCCCGTTTGTTGGAGCGTGCAGCGCGCGTGAACCCTGATTACGTTGAAGCATTCACCAAAGGTGAAGTAAAAGGTAAAACAGGTTCTCTGACAGCGTTGCCTATCATTGAAACTCAGGCTGGTGACGTTTCCGCATTCGTTCCTACCAACGTAATTTCGATTACCGATGGTCAGATCTTCTTGGAAACATCCTTGTTCAACGCCGGTATCCGTCCAGCGATTAACGCTGGTATCTCGGTTTCCCGTGTTGGTGGTGCAGCGCAGACTAAAGTTATCAAAAATTTGTCCGGTGGTATTCGTACTGACTTGGCGCAGTATCGTGAATTGGCAGCGTTTGCTCAGTTCGCATCTGACCTTGACGAAGCAACCCGCAAGCAGTTGGATCGTGGTGCCCGTGTTACTGAACTGCTTAAACAAGCTCAGTACGCACCATTGTCTATCTCTTTGATGGCTGTAACTTTGTTCTCCGTGAACAAAGGCTTCCTGGATGATGTACCTGTTAAGCAAGTATTGGCTTTTGAAGCTGGCGTACACAACTTCATGAAAACTAGCCATGCTGCTTTGTTGCAAAAGATCGAAGAAACCAAGCAACTGGACAAAGATGGCGAAGCTGCCATGGCTGCCGCAATTGCTGATTTCAAAAAATCCGGCGCCTATTAATTTACTGTAGCTAGAAGGAGTCAATACTCATGGCTGCAGGCAAAGAGATACGTGGCAAGATTAAAAGCGTAGAAAATACGAAGAAAATCACGAAAGCGATGGAAATGGTCGCTGCGTCCAAAATGCGTAAAGCGCAAGACCGGATGCGTGCGGCTCGTCCGTACAGTGAAAAGATTCGTAACATCGCTGCTAACTTGTCGCAAGCCAACCCAGAGTACACGCATCCTTTTATGGTTCAACAAGATCACTCCAAGAAGGTCGGAGTGATCGTTGTGACGACAGATAAAGGTTTGTGCGGTGGCTTGAACACCAACGTGTTACGTTTGGTCACCAACAAATTGCGTGAACTCGAAGGTAAGGGTTCAAAAGTAGAAGCGGTCGCAATTGGTAATAAAGGTTTAGGCTTCCTGAATCGTATTGGCGCAGAAGTGGTTTCCCATGCAGTGCAATTGGGCGACGCTCCGCACCTCGATAAATTGATTGGCCCAGTCAAAGTTTTGCTGGATGCCTATCAGGAAGGCAAACTCGACGCGGTTTACTTGAGTTATACCAAGTTTATTAACACCATGAAGCAAGAACCGGTGATGGAGCAATTATTGCCTCTGACAGCGGATCGCCTGGCGGTAGATAAGTCTTCCCATGCTTGGGATTACATCTATGAACCAGATGCAAATACGGTGATTGATGAATTGCTGATCCGTTATGTAGAGGCGCTGATTTTCCAAGCAGTGGCTGAAAACATGGCGTCTGAACAGTCGGCCCGTATGGTGGCGATGAAATCAGCAAGTGATAACGCAGGTAACGTCATTGGTGAGTTGAAACTGGTTTATAACAAAACCCGTCAAGCTGCCATTACCAAAGAGCTCTCCGAGATCGTCGCCGGCGCGGCAGCGGTCTAAACTGTATAAATATTTATTGAAGGAACGAACATGGCTAATGGCAAAATCGTTCAGTGTATCGGCGCTGTGGTGGACGTTGAATTCCCACGTGACGCGATGCCTAAGATTTACGATGCCTTGAAAATGGAAGGCTCCGAGTTGACTTTGGAAGTTCAGCAGCAATTGGGCGACGGCATTGTCCGTACCATTGCTCTGGGTACTTCTGACGGTCTGCGTCGTGGCATGATTATCAGCAACACAGGTCATCCAATCATGGTACCAACCGGCAAAGCAACGCTGGGTCGTATTATGGACGTATTGGGTAACCCTATCGATGAATGCGGTCCTGTCAGCCACGAGCAGACAGCATCGATTCACCGTAAAGCGCCTGCTTACGACGAACTGTCACCATCCCAGGAATTGCTGGAAACCGGTATCAAAGTTATTGATCTGGTTTGCCCATTCGCTAAGGGTGGTAAAGTTGGTCTGTTCGGTGGTGCTGGTGTTGGTAAAACCGTTAACATGATGGAACTGATCAACAACATCGCTAAAGCACACAGCGGCTTGTCCGTGTTTGCTGGTGTTGGTGAACGTACTCGTGAAGGTAATGACTTCTATCACGAAATGGCTGACGCAAAAGTGGTTGATCTGGAAAACCCAGAAAACTCCAAAGTTGCGATGGTGTACGGTCAGATGAATGAACCACCGGGTAACCGTCTGCGCGTTGCTTTGACTGGTTTGACTATTGCTGAAGGTTTCCGCGACGAAGGTAAAGACGTTCTGTTCTTTGTGGATAACATCTACCGTTATACACTGGCCGGTACTGAAGTTTCCGCGTTGCTGGGTCGTATGCCTTCCGCTGTGGGTTACCAACCGACACTGGCTGAAGAAATGGGCCGTCTGCAAGAGCGTATTACATCCACAAAAACTGGTTCGATCACATCGATCCAGGCCGTGTATGTTCCAGCCGATGACTTGACCGATCCATCTCCTGCAACGACGTTTGCTCACTTGGATTCTACAGTTGTTCTGTCCCGTGACATCGCTTCTCTGGGTATCTACCCAGCGGTTGATCCACTGGATTCGACATCCCGTCAGTTGGATCCACAAGTTGTGGGTCAAGAGCACTATGAAACAGCACGCGCTGTTCAAGGTACTCTGCAACGCTACAAAGAATTGCGCGACATTATCGCGATTCTGGGTATGGACGAATTGGCTCCTGAAGACAAATTGCTGGTTGCACGTGCACGTAAGATGCAACGTTTCTTGTCTCAGCCTTTCCACGTTGCTGAAGTATTTACCGGTTCTCCAGGTAAATATGTTTCGCTGAAAGACACGATCAAGGGCTTCAAAATGATCGCTTCCGGCGAACTCGATCACTTGCCAGAACAAGCGTTCTACATGGTAGGTACTATCGACGAAGCAATCGAAAAAGCGAAAAAACTGGCTGCTTAATTCTTAAGCACTAGCGCTGCGACGGCAACGTCGCAGCAAGAGCTTTTTCAAGCGAACAAAAAGGGTCCAACATGGCACACACTATTCACGTTGACGTAGTTTCAGCAGAAGAATTGATTTTTTCTGGTGAAGCTGAATTCGTCGCGTTGCCGGGTGAGGCTGGTGAATTGGGTATCTATCCAAAACATACTCCACTGATTACCCGTATCAAACCGGGTGCGGTGCGCATCAAAGTGGCTGGTCAGGCTGAAGACGTATTCGTTTTCGTTGCTGGCGGTTTGCTGGAAGTGCAACCAGACGGAGTGACTGTTTTGGCTGATACCGCGATTCGTGGTCACGACCTGGACGAAGCTAAAGCGACTGAAGCTAAGAAATTGGCTGAACAAGCTTTGGTTAATCGCGATTCCACCATCGACTATGCGCAAGCACAGGCTGAATTGGCAACCGCGATCGCCCAATTGGCAGCGATTAACAAATTGCGTCAAAAGCGTTAATTCGTTGCCGTCATTGACGCGACGAAAGCAGTACAATAAAAAGGCAGCTCCGGCTGTCTTTTTGTTTTATGAGGGTGATTAATGCACGCATCAGCCATTTTTGACCAGCCCATGGCAGACATAGCGGACTTGCTTCGAATAAGTAAAACTATCGCCGTGGTCGGTTTGTCGCCCAAAACACACCGTGCCAGTTATTCCGTTGCGGCCTATATGCAAGCGCACGGCTACCGCATTATTCCCATCAACCCACGCGAAGCAGGAAAAACGATTTTGTCGGAACTTTGTTATGCTGATTTAGCAGAAGCGCGCCAGCACCACCATATCGACATCGTTGCTTGTTTCCGAAGTGCTGACGATATTCCACCAATTGCCGATGCGGCAATCGAGATCGCGGCGCGCTGCCTTTGGATGCAGTCCGGCATAGTGAATATTGATGCCGCGCAGTCAGCATATCAGGCTGGGTTAATCGTTGTTATGGATCGCTGTCTGAAAATAGAGCACCAGCGGCTTCTTCTGAATATGAACACCTACACCGAAAGTGAATAAACCATGAGCGTCGCTGAACAATTTCACATCCCAGCCAAATTCGAACTGAAAGATGCTGATGCCTCCCGTAAGCTGATAGGATCTTCGACTGGTCAGAAATCCGAAGACAAACAAGCAGATAAATTACAAACTGCTTCCTTTGCTGAACAAATCTCGAGTTTGCAAGAGGTGTTCGCCGCCAATCACGACCATAAACTATTGGTTATTTTGCAAGGCATGGACACGTCGGGAAAAGACGGAACGGTGAAAAGTGTGTTCGGTCAGCTTCATCCTTTGGGTGCTCGCACCGTGGCATTTAAAGCGCCAAGTCAGGCTGAAAAGGACCGCGATTTTTTATGGCGAGTTCACAAAGAAGTGCCAGGTAAAGGCGAAATCGTGATTTTTAATCGCAGCCATTATGAAGATGTACTGATCAGCAAAGTGCATGGTTGGATCGACGATGCTGAATGCGAACGCCGCTACGCGCATATCCGCGACTTCGAACGCATGTTGGTCGAAACGGGAACCATCGTTTTGAAATTTTTCCTGCACATCTCCAATGCTGAACAAAAACAGCGTCTTGAGGAACGTTTAGCCGATCCGGATAAACATTGGAAATTTGATATGCAAGATCTGGCTGAACGTGTGCATTGGGATGCTTACCAACGCGCATATGAAAGAGCCTTAACGGCGACGGATACCCGGGAAGCACCCTGGTACGTGGTTCCGTCTGATTCTAAGACCCAAAGAAATCTTGTCATCGCCAGTATTGTTGACGAACGACTTGCAAGTCTTAACCTCAAGTATCCACCCGGCAATCTCGAATATAGCAAACTGATTGTTGAATAACGAAAATGAGCGTACTTTTTGCTAACACTCCACCTCATCACAGGTCTCACGATTTGTGGAGGTCTGCAACCAGAAATATCGCTAACAAAAAATGGGCGAAGAAGCTAATTCAATCGATGCATGTTATCTAAAGATAGCGAAACTCATTGCTCAAGCTTGAAGTGGTATTGGTCATAAATTTGCAATATAAATAACGTAAGCCACCAATTGAAATCATCACTTATGCACAAACTGTCAAGTACATTATTTTTATAAAAATAAGCGCCTTTCTGATTATGAGTATTTATATATAATAAAATCAATGACTTAGGAAGTTAACTTGTCATACGTAATTAAAAAATCGAGGTAAACTCCAAATAAAGAAAATCTATCCACAAAGTTATCCACAGTTATTCAAAAGAAATTCACAGCCTTAAACGCAACTTGCGCAAGATCAGATGCTGATCCCTGCGGCTTAAGCGATAATGTCGACTAATCCGAAATTTGCGATGATATTTATTCATTGCTGTGAACCTTAGTTTTTTGAAAGCCCCCATGAGCCACCAATTTTCGCCACTGAAAAACGATACCTTTCTTAAAGCTTTAATGCGTGAAGAAACCGACTACACCCCATTGTGGCTCATGCGTCAGGCCGGACGTTATCTGCCAGAGTATCGTGCGACCCGTAAAGGCGCTGGGTCGTTTATGAGCCTGGCGAAAAATCCGCAGTTCGCGACGGAAGTCACGTTGCAACCCATTGATCGTTATGCGTTGGACGCAGCGATTTTGTTTTCCGATATTCTGACCGTGCCTGACGCTATGGGCTTGGGCTTATATTTTGAAGAAGGCGAAGGGCCGAAATTTGAACGTCCATTAAAAGACGAAAAAGACATTTTGGCTTTAAAAGTTCCGGAAGAAGGCAGTCTGCAGTATGTGTTTGATGCTGTGACACAAATCCGCACTGCGCTTGATGGTCGCGTACCGTTGATTGGCTTCTCAGGCAGCCCTTGGACGCTGGCATGCTACATGGTCGAAGGCCAGGGCTCGAAAGAGTTCCATAAGGTCAAGACCATGCTGTACAAGCGTCCAGATTTGATGCATCACATTTTGCGTGTGAATGCGGATGCCGTCGCTAGTTATCTGAATTCACAAATTGATGCCGGAGCACAGGCCGTGATGATTTTTGATAGTTGGGGGGGGGCGTTGGCGGATGCCGCATATCAAGAGTTTTCTTTGTCCTATATGCAAGACATCGTATCCAAGCTGCAAAAGGAAAAAGACGGCAAACGCATTCCCGCCATCGTCTTCACCAAAGGTGGCGGCCTATGGTTGGAGAAGATTGCTGCCATCGGTGCTGACGCAGTAGGCTTGGATTGGACAGTCAATCTGGGACAAGCACGTTCCCGCGTAGGTGACAAGGTTGCCTTGCAAGGAAATCTAGATCCAGCGATCTTGTTTGCTGACCCGGAGCAAATCCGCCAGCAGGTGATACAAACCCTGGATGCCTATGGGACGCCGACCGCAGGTCATGGCCATGTGTTCAATCTGGGACATGGAATCTCCCAGTTTACGCCGCCAGAATCCGTTAGTGTTCTGGTTGATACCGTGCACGAATATAGCCGTCAGCAGCGTAATAAGTGATCAGACTTGCCCTATAAAGTTGCATGACATCATTTGAAATGCACAGGTTAGGGTAATCTGCTGCCCGTCATATAATCGAAGAACCGGATAAAAGTATTAAAATTTGAATATCGTTGGTGCTGGCAAAACGACAATGACTGATTTGCCGCGCCAACGCGTCATGTTGCTATGCACAACCTCGTATTTATGCGCCTTCCCAACCGAAAAGCTGTGGAAAACCAAGTGGATAATAGCTAATAACTTTTATATTTCTTTCACCGATTTTACTTACTTATGCACAAATTCAGGGCGTTGTAAAAAAGCTTTAAAAATATTTTTTTATATTCGACGAATATTTATAAGTCATTGATTTTAAAAGACATTAAAATTTTGACGTAGAACCACTTCTAGCCCAAGACCCGCATAAACACTAACAAAAACCAATGTCAATAGATCTTTCTCCACAAAGTTATCCACAGAAGTTGTGGACAACTCAAAAAGGCCTTATAAAATCAATGTTTACGCTTGTTTATTGCCAAAAAAACTAGGCCGTGAAAGCTATTTTTCTTCGTGTCGCGCTCGACACTCCTCTTGACACCCTGTTTGATTACCGTTGCGTGCTTTCGACCGCGACTGACAAGGCAAGCATTCCCTATATCGGGCAATTACTTGTCGTTCCATTTGGACGTCAAGAATTGGTTGGTGTCATTGTTGATATTCGTGAGAGCACCGACGTCCCAGAAAATAAGATCAAAGACGTTATCACCGTCCGGACGGAGCTAACACCCTTGTTGCCGGATTGGATGGCATTAGTGCAATTTGCCGCCGATTACTATCAAAGGCCTTTGGGCGAGGTGGCATTGCCAGCGTTGCCAAAGAACCTAAAGGCAATTAAACCGGTTTCTCTACAGCGAAATTTAAAAAAATTAGCAAAAATAAGCACCACGAACAATGTCCAGCCTACCGCTGAGCCAGATTTGAACGCTGAACAACAAGCTGCAGTCGATCAAATTACGGGTGCATCCGGCTTCGCTGCCAATTTGCTATTTGGTGTGACTGGGAGCGGAAAAACCGAAGTTTACTTACAAGCGGCAACCAAAGTACTAGCACGTGATGAGCAAAGTCAGATCCTCATTTTAGTGCCTGAAATCAATTTGACGCCACAGTTTGAGTCACATATCAGAGCCCGGTTCCCGGGTGTGATGTTGTCGACCTTACATAGCGGCATGGCGGAAGGCGAACGATTGTTGCACTGGCTCGCCGCTCATCAGGGGCAGGCACGCATTATCTTGGGCACGCGTCTGGCGATGCTGGCATCAATTCCGCATCTGAAACTTATTATTGTTGATGAAGAGCATGACCCTTCTTACAAGCAACAGGAGGGGTTGCGCTATTCGGCGCGCGATCTGGCGATCTGGCGTGCGCGTCAGTTGAATATTCCTGTCGTATTGGGTTCGGCTACACCGTCCTTGGAAAGCTGGCAGGGAGCCCAAAGCGGTCGTTATCGCCAATTAAATCTGCGTGAACGGGCAGTCAAGAATGCTGTTTTACCAGTTGTAAAAATCATTAATCTGGAGCGGGAAAAACCCAGCGATGGTTTGACCCCACGTCTGATATCCTCAATAAAGCTACGTCTTGAGAAGGGTGAGCAATCACTACTATTCCTAAACCGGCGTGGATATGCTCCAGTTCTCGCTTGTGATGCTTGCGGCTGGATCAGTCAATGTACCCGATGTACAGCTAACTTAGTCTTACACAAAGGCGATCATCGTTTGCGTTGTCATCACTGTGGACTGGAGCAACGTATCCCGCGTTCATGCCCGACTTGCGGCAATATTGATCTGCAACCTTTGGGGCGTGGTACGCAAAGAATGGAAGAAAGTCTTGCGGCAATTTTTCCTGACGCTAAGGTATTTCGGATTGATGCCGACTCAACTCGCCTCAAAGGCAGCGCTGCCGCCGCGTTTGAACGTGTGCATGATGGTGACGTGGATATCCTGATCGGCACCCAGATGGTTGCCAAAGGGCACGATTTTAAACGCCTGACGCTGGTTGCCGCGTTGAACCCGGACGCTGCTTTGTTCTCGCAAGACTACCGCGCTAGCGAACGCTTGTTTGCCCAATTGATGCAGGTGTCCGGACGTGCTGGGCGTACGGCACAAAAAGAGGGCGGTAACATGTCTGAAGTATTGGTACAAACCCGTTACCCGGATCATCCTTTGTATCATGCTTTGATGGCGCACAACTACGAAGACTTTGCAAAAGATCTTTTGCTAGAACGACAGCAAGCACAATTACCACCATTTATGTACCAGGCTTTGCTCCGCGCAGAAGCAAAAGAATTGCAACAAGCGTTGGAATTTTTGCAACAAGCAGCGGCGTGCCAGACCCACATAGGGATTACCATCAATGACCCTATCCCTATGACCATGACGCGCGTCGCCAATGTTGATCGCGCGCAATTATTGGTTGAATCTGCTTCAAGACCAGCGCTGCAAGCGTTTGTGAAAGAATGGATCATTACCCTGAGGTCGTTTAAAAGCCGGGTTAAATGGTCGATAGAGATTGATCCTGTTGACATCTAGCAGTGCTCATCTCGTGACAAATGTCATCATTGATTGGTGATCATCTGTACTGATTTTTTCGAACCGAAGATGGTATCCTGAGTGTTAGTTAAACATAAATCAACCAGTTTGCGAGGATCATCATGGAACACGCTTTCGTGCAACCCGTCTCAGCCCAAGCCAGTCAACGCCGCCCGATAGGCGCAATGATTTTTGCCGTCTTTGGCAGTCTGTGGTTACTTTCTTGGAATCATTATTCAGGCAGCCATCAAACGCTATTTAACGTGCTGATCGTAGCATGTGGTATCGCAATCATTTCCTGGGCGGTCAGCATCGACAAGAGAGTCAGATCCACGCTTACCGGTATCCAGAATGACCAGGATAGTCGGTTGAGCAATAAAACCTATCATTTAATCAATGCTGCACAATGGTTGGCGATATTTATTGGCATTAACCTACTCAATCAATTTGGTCTCGCCGCATGGGATCTTCCTTTGATCGTATTGATCGTTGGCTTACATTTTTTTCCATTAGCTCGTCTGTTCCATCAGCCTAAACATTACCTGACGGGAGCTTACTTTGTATTGTTGGCGGTGCTTTTTCCGCTTTGTTCAGCAAATGGACCTGGTGATGTAAATATCTGTCTGGGAGCCGGTATTGGCTTGTGGATCAGTGCGCTATGGAGTTTGTCTGAAATTCGTCAGACGCAGACACTGAAGGATTTACCTCCTACAACAGTTATCTAGATATAAAGAATTGTGGGAGAATCAGGCATCTGCCAAATTCTCCCTTTTCCAAAACCAATTTATGTCTAGCAAACCCTCTTCGTCCTATCAGCCTCCCGCGAATCAACGAGAACTGGTGCTCGCATGGCTGCGGCGCGCACGCGAATCGCAGATGGCACACTACGAAATGGCGAATTTGCTTTCGACCCGCGGGCGTTGGCTTGGGGTACCAGTAATATTAATCACGACCGTGATTGGTACTTCGGTCTTTGCCTCATTAAGCTCAGTCGAAATTAGTTCAGGTGCGAAAATTGTCGTCGGAACCCTGAGTGCCATTGCCGCTGTATTATCGAGCTTGCAGACTTTTTTTAAATATTCTGAACGTTCTGAAAAGCATAGAGCAACCGCCGCTCGTTACGGTGCCATCCGCCGCAAGCTAGAAATTCTGTACGCCGAACATACCGAGACTGCCGAGAAACATTATCTCGATACTTTGCGCGAAGAGTTAGATCGCATTTCTGATGAATCGCCGCATGTCCCGGTCTCGGTATTTGAACGTATCCAAAAAAATATCTTCTATACGGGTGAAGCGCAGTCAGTGCGTCAGTCATAGGCAAATAGCAACCGATCTGTACCAATAAGCGCTTCACTACGCACGCATCCGATTACCGAAGTGATCGTGTACCGATCAGCTACGCGTCATCAATTAATCGATGATGCGCATCTTAAACTGACGTCCTTTGATATTCGTGCGGCTGAGTTTATCCACAGTGTTGCGCGCGACGTGACGATCAATCGCCACATAGGTAGAGAATTCAGACACGTTGATTTTGCCGACTTGTTCTTTTTTCAGACCAATGTCGGCGGTTAATGCGCCAAGCAAATCACCAGGACGTAATTTATCTTTTTTTCCGCCAAAGATACACACGGTCGTCATCGGCGCTTGTAACGTTTGATCTGGTGCGGCTTCCAGCGCATTGATGTCGGCCCAAGTGACGGCTTCCCCCTGATATTCTGCGATCAGCTTCACCCATTTTTTTTCATTTGGGGTTGCCAGACTCAGTGCCAGACCTTTTTCACCAGCGCGGCCGGTACGACCGATGCGGTGAATGTGTACTTCAGTATCTTTCGACACGTCAACGTTGATGACCGCTCCCAAAGTTTGAATATCGAGCCCGCGCGCCGCCACGTCCGTTGCTACTAATACTGAACAACTTTGATTGGCAAAACGGATCAATACTTCATCGCGGTCGCGTTGCTCCAGATCGCCATGCAAGGCCAGGGCGCTGATACCTTGAGCTTGCAACTCTTCAGTCAATTCGCGGCAGTGAATTTTGGTATTGCAAAAGGCAATGGTAGAAATCGGTTGATAGTGGTGTAACAAACGCGCGACGGCTTCATTGCGCTCTTCTGGTGTGACCAGATAAAACAACTGCTCAATGTGATTCGCCGCGTGTTGTGACTCGACCTTGATTTCAACCGGATCGCGTAGCAATTGTTCGCTGGCTTTGCGAATATTGTCGGGATAGGTCGCAGAAAACAATAAGGTTTGACGGCGCGGGGAACACGCTTCAACGATAGTGTAGATATCATCATAAAAACCCATATCGACCATGCGGTCGGCTTCGTCCAGTACCAAGGTTTGTACGCTGTTGAGCTTGATCGTGCCACGGCTGATGTGATCAATCAGACGACCGGGCGTGCCTACAACAATATGTGCACCATGCTCTAGCGAAGCGATTTGCGGGCGCATAGCTGTGCCACCGCACAAGGTCAGAATTTTGACATTCTCGATGGCGCGGGCGAGGCGGCGTAATTCATTTGCCACCTGATCAGCGAGCTCGCGGGTTGGGCAAATGACCAGACCTTGCACAGCAAAATACGTCGGGTTGAGTTTGGCTAATATCCCGAGTCCAAAAGCGGCCGTTTTGCCGCTACCAGTTTTGGCTTGCGCAATCAGATCACGTTGTTGCAACACAATAGGCAAACTCTCTGCCTGGATGGCGGTCATCGTTTGATAACCCAAACTCTCCAGGTTAGCGAGGATGGCAGGAGACAAGGGGAGCGAATTAAAGGCAGTGGAGTCGGACATGGAGCTCATTTCAAAAAACGGATGGATAAGTGCTATGCACTCTGTGCGTGGCAATAAAAGAGCAATGCCAGCTTCTATGGCGTTATTGTAGGGCATGAAGCACAAGACGGCAGAAAATAGCAGACGGCGAAAGAAAATTACCTTTGATTTTGTATAACCGCGCCATTCTTGCGAGCTTTTTTGCGGTGCCAATTAAGACAAAGCGGCAAACATTTCTTACATATAGTTGCCACTCGGTAACATTTGATTACATATTCGTTGTGATAAAACTTAGAATTCCGCCGAAAGTTAGGCAAAATTGCGGTTATTGAATAAAAACTACAGTTATTCTCACCTTAGATTTTCATAGAATTTGTGCAAACTATCAGAAAAATCATGCATTTATGGTTACAACAAGGCGCGTATAACCGCTTATTTGTACCATTACTAGTTCTTGTCCTCGCGGTAGCGGGGCTACGTTATTATCTATTCATTGATGCTGAAACCAGAGAAGCGCATCAAAGACAACAAGTCGTTCTGACGCAAACAGCTCATTACCTGAGCACACGCATCACGGAACTTGATGAAAGTGGCAATGCTACTGATATTTCGCGCTTATTCGAGCAAGAGCTCGGTGCAACACCGGAGCTTGCAGCGATTTACTGGAGCGCAGATCAACAAAACGTAGAGAGTCATCAACAACCTCACGCATCAAATGTAACTAAGGCAGAAACAGTACCAAAAAACCTGCCGCCCTGGTTTGGACACCTGATCAAACTTCCACCATTGAAACTACAGACCACGGTTGCCCTCGCAAACGGACAAACTGGCAACCTGCAAATAGATGCAAATGCTGCTCCCGCAGCGTATCTCATCTGGAAAAAAGTGCAGCAACAATTGCTTATTTCTAGTTTTTTGCTGATAGCGATTTTTTCATTATTAGCGTTGGTGGTGAGAGCCAATGCAAAGACTTTGGCACAACTGGCCGCGGCAAATCATCGCTTTCAACACGGTGAATACTCCGTTCGTATGGAAGTGGGCGGCACTTCGGAGGGACGGGCGCTTAGTTCTACTTTTAATAGTATGGCAGCAGAGGTCGAACAGTTGGTGACTTCACTGCGCGTGAGTCAGGCTGAACAAAACGAGCAATTACATTTTACCTGGCAATTGTTGACGGCTTTACCCATCCCTATTTTTTTTAAAGATCGCAACGGAATTTGCCGTGGTGTGAATGCCGCGTGGACGCAAATGTTTGGTATGAGTGCGCAGCATGCTGTGGGCCGACCCATGCAAGAAATCTTGCCATTAATTGAGCAGATCAGTCATAACCTGCACACACAAAAAGATGCGCACCTGGGCCAACAATTGGTCTTAGAAATGAATGTCCCGACAGCGGACAAAGATCTGGACGTTATATATTACGAAGCAACCTACACTAGCGTGGAAGGAAAACCATCAGGTGTGATCGGCGCTCTGGTCGATATCAGCGAACGCAAGCAAATGCAGGCTGATCTCGCAGAAGAAAAAGAAAGAGTTGAAACCACGCTCGATTCGATTGGTGACGCTGTAATTAGTACCGATATTGACGGTCGTATTCTGACACTCAATCGGGTGGCGCGGCAGTTAACGGGATGGAGCCGGGACGAGGCGCAAAGTTTATTATTGACTGAGGTATTTGAATTATCCGACCCCGAACAGCAAAATTTGTTTTTAGCGTTTCTGCAAAATATTGAATGGCAAAGCTCTACGTACCAAGCCAATAATCAAGCTTTACGCTGCCGCAATGGCAAGCTATTAGACATTAATTTTACCGCTGCGCCGATTCGGCAGGTTGATGGTACGCATCGGGGTTGCGTGTTGATTTTCCGGGATTTGAGCGAACAACGCCAATTATTGAGACAAATTTCCTGGCAGGCTGGTCATGATATTTTGACTGGATTGGCGAATCGTAGTTCTTTGACCGCGCATTTTCAAAATGCGATTACGATAGCGCGTCAACAAAATACATTCCTCGCTGTGTGTCTGCTGGATTTAGATCATTTTCAGGCTGTGAACGAACAATATGGTCAGGAGTTCGCCGATAAGCTGTTGCAACGCGTTGCACGCAGATTGGAGCGCAGCGTTGGAGAAGGAAATTTGGTCGCGCGTCTTGGAGGAGATGAATTTGTAGTCCTTCTTCAAAATCAACATGATCTGGCAGAGGTTGATAAAAATCTAGTGCTTCTGTTGGCCGAATTAGCACAGCCATATCAGATCGAACAGCGCAACACCGTCATGTCAGCCAGTATTGGTGTGGCGATCTATCCACGCGATGAACAGAGCCCTGATGCCTTGTTACGCTTTGCCGATCAAGCCATGTATCAGGCTAAGATCAGCGGTCGCAATAAATACCATTTGTTCGATGCTCAACGCGATCAGGAAGTGCGCACGCATCACAACCAACGCGTACGGATTAGTGAAGCCTTATATAACAATGAATTTGTCTTATATTTTCAACCTAAGGTCGATATGCGACGTGGGCTCGTGATAGGAATGGAAGCTTTGCTGCGTTGGGACCATCCGGAGCGCGGCATACTTAGTCCTATGGAATTTTTGCCACTGATAGAACAAACGGATCTGATTATTGAAGTCGGTGAATGGGTGATGCGTAAATCACTTGCTTACCTGCAGGAATGGATCGCTGCTGGTCATCAATGGGTGATCAGTGTCAATATTGCTGCCAGACATTTCCAATGTCATGATTTTCTGGAAAAGCTCAGTGAGATTCTTTCTGCCTTTCCACAATTGCCATCCCAAAGTCTGGAAATTGAGATTCTGGAGTCGGCAGCGATTCAAGACATTCAATATGTGCACGAAGTGATGCTGGCAGCGCAGCAGTTAGGAGTGCGTTTCGCCCTAGATGATTTTGGCACGGGTTATTCTTCTTTATCTTATCTCAAACGCTTACCGGCAAATACATTGAAAATTGATCAGAGTTTTATCCGCGATATGTTGGATGACCAGGATGATCTGGCTTTGATTGGTGCAATTATTGGTCTGGCACGGGCGTTTAAACGAGAGGTCATTGCTGAAGGTGTTGAGACCACCGAGCATGGTGTTGCTTTGATGCGTTTGGGCTGCGATCTTGCTCAAGGGTTTGGTATTGCACGGCCAATGCCAGCTAATCAGGTGCTGGCATGGGCGCAAGGCTATCTGGCTCCTGCTGCATGGCGAAGCGTGGCCGTGAACTAATCAACGACCACCAATATGGAACATTTATTTCAGGCGTTGCTGAGTGGCTTGCAAGATATCTTTGGCCATGTTCTCAGATATGCTGCGTAAAACACTGGAAATTGCTGGGGCAATGCCACCGTAATCTGCGCTGTTTAATGCCATTGAGCGCCGTAAATGCTGTCGCCGTAATGGTTTTTTGTTGGTGTCAGAAATAGTCCAGACAATATCGATCGCTATGTCCTGCCCCGGCGTTATTTGTAATTGCTGAATCTCAGCATGAACAAAATAACGCGGTAAAGTCGCGTGTGTATCAGCACGTAGAGCTAACCATGCCTCTGGCAATTGTGCCTGCAAATTAGCGAGAAACGTTTGTCTGATTTGTTCATCCAGCGGTGCTACCCAGCGTTGTTCATCCAGAATTTGTGACTCTGTCGGCGATTTTTGTACTACTAATTGCGGCCGATTTATCCCATCAGGTATCGTGACTGTATCGAGAATGACGTCATATTTTGCATCATCAGACGTATGGTCTTGATTGGCGTATGTGAGTTGATAAAAACGGTCTTTATTTGGACTGGCACAAGCCACCAGCGTCGTAACAAGTGCCGCAACGCCCAGCTTGCGTAGCAGTTGCTGGTGCGAAATCAAAGAGTATTGATTGAACTTGATCATGGTTTAACTTTCTCTATTCCAAACACCAACGCATCCGGATGACGCTCTAAAGTATCGGCAAAATTGGCCAGCGAGCGCGCTGATTTGGAGACCTGTTTGAGGGCTTCACGTAAGTCTTGTTGTACCGGTGCATCTTCTGATAATACGGCGTTGGCGCTGGTCAAGGTTGCACGCGCTTCCTTTAAGGTTGAAGTCAATTCTGGGGTGACTTCAGTATCAAGATGACGACTTAATTTTTCTGTGTTTTCCAGCGTCTTATTTAGCTTCGTCATTGCGGTCAACAGTTCACCGGATAGTTGTTCGAATGGAAGCTTGTCGATTTTTTTAGCGATCCGACCTACCGTATCCTGAATTTCTGCCAAACCACCATTATTGCTAGGTAATACTGGAACATCGCTACTCCAGTTGATCTTTGCTGGCGGCGCATCGTTGAAAAAATCCAGTGCTACATAGAGCTGTCCGGTCAGCAAATTACCGGATTTTAATTGTGCTCGCAGGCCTTTCGCAACCAGGCGATCAAGCAAAGCATGTTCTTTGCGTGCGGTATCGTCATCCGGTGCTTGTGCGCCATTTCTGAGTTGCGAACGCAGACGATCCGGATAAATGCTGACCTCGACAGGAAAGCGCGGCACATCGCCACTTTCAGAAAAATCCACACCGATAGACTTCACTTCGCCGATCACAATACCGTGTAAATCAACGGGGGCCCCCTTAGATAAACCACGCAGCGAATCTTTAAAATACATCACGTAGGATCGGACTCTGGTATCGGGAGAGCGCATCGCATGTTCGCGGTTTTCAAATAAGCTGAACACCGTGCCATTGTCGGCAGGTTTTAAACCTGGTGGCGCATCGTCGACGTCCTGAAATGCTAAGCCACCATCGAGTATTGAGGTCAACGATTCAGCGGCAACTTTGACGCCATTTGCGTCCAACGACACTTCTACACCGCTGGCGTGCCAGAAGCGTGTTTGCGTATTGACGTACTGGTCATACGGTGCGTCGATAAAGACCCGCAGCGTAATACCCTTGCCATCTTTATCCAGACTGTATTGCGTGACATGTCCAGCATCAATATGCCGGAAGTAAACTGGAGAGCCGTAGTTGATGGAACCGATTTGTTTGCCATGTAAAATAAATTCATGACCGACAGAATCGCGTGTGACTAAAGGCGGCGTTTCCAAGCCCGTGAACTCATCCGTACTATCTTTGGCGACACCTACGTCGACGCTAATGTAAGCACCTGACAACAGCGTACTCAAACCGGATACTGAGCCGCCAGATATGCGCGGTCTGACCACAAAAAAACGCGTATCAGTAGCAAGAATATCCGCAGCGCTTTTAATCAATTGCGCCGTCACAATTACGTTTTTCCTATCACTCGATAAACTGATCGCCTTGACCTGTCCGACATCAACGTCTTTGTAGCGCAGTTTAGTCTTACCGACTTCAAGACCTTCTGCGGATTTAAACGTGATCGTAATTACCGGACCCTGGCTGGTGATACTATGAATCACCAGCCACAAACCGATTAAAGCCGCAATGAAGGGGACGATCCAGACCACGGATGGCAGCCGCCGGCGTGAATGGACGTTTACAGCGGGAATTTGTGCCGCTTGAGCACGTGGTGTGGCAGCGGTATCTTGTCCCTCAGGGGAGGGTGGAACATGATCATTCATCGGTATCTATTGCATCCCAAATTAAACGAGAATCAAAATTTATTGCTGACAACATCGTCAGTACCACGACCGTAGCAAATGCAAACGCGCCTTCACCCGGATAAACAGCCGCCAGGCTTTGAAACTGCACCAAGGCAACTAACACAGTAACCACATAAATATCTAACATCGACCAGCGTCCAACCGTTTCAACGATACGAAATAATTGCGTCCGTTGCAAAGGGTGAGAGGCTGAGCGCCGCCAGCAAGTAAACAGTAAAAAGCTCATAGAAAAAAGCTTTAGCAATGGCACCATCACGCTGGCAAAAAATACCAATAATCCCAAAGGCCACGAACCGGAAGCGAACAGCAACACCACGCCGCTCATGATGGTATCGTCTTCAGGGCCGAAAATAGTTTCGGTATGCATGACCGGCAATAAATTGGCGGGGATATACAGAATATAAGCTGCAATCAGATAGGCCACTGATTTGCTGAATGCTGTTTTACTGCGCAAATGCAGATGTGTTCCGCAGACTGGGCATTTGGCATCATTGGCGTGAATGTGACAGAGCGTCTCGCAAATGCGGCATGTTGCCAAATTAGCGCTGGCGCCGGTCGCTAAATGATGACGCATTGGCGTTAATGCTGGAGGGATTTGTTCGTCTTCAAACCTGGACATCTGATTTCCTTTGCTGAAACCAGTTCCAGACATTATGCGGCGTTAACATTGTTCCCATGTAAGCTGAGACGACAATCAGACCTGAACAAGACCAGAAGGCCGGGCCGACGATAATATCGGCTAAATCTTTTAATTTCACCAAAGATACTAACAATCCCAGCATGAATACTTCAACCATGCTCCACGGGCGTAGCTTTTGTAAGATGACCATAGGCAAGCCTGTGGTTTTGAGCTGCTTGCCCCACTTTAGTCGCGATAAAACATAAATTTCGATGCCAATTTGCATCGCAGGGGCAACTATCGTGGTGAGTATCACAAGCACGCATAATACCGGCATTTCTCGATCCCACATTGCTAACGCCGCTCCTAATAAACTGGTTTCGCGCGTATTTTGTTGCAAATGCAATGCCATCAGCGGGAAGGTGTTCATGATTAAAAACAGAATTACAGTGGTAAATGCCATTGCCAGTGTTTGTTCCAGGGTCGAACCACGGTGCTGAAATAGTTTGGCACGACAACGCGGGCAACTGGCGGCTTCACCAACAGCGAGTGTTTTTTCCTGGCAAATCAGATCGCATTCGTGACACACCACGAGTTTTACTTCTGACATAAAAAGCTATCCATTTATTTCAAGAGGGAATGCAGCGTGACATTAAAACATAATGTTGGATACTTGCCATCCCCGTTAGTGATAATTTTGCTCATTTAAGCTTATTGACGAAATAAAAAAACGGCATGTCTTGCGACATGCCGTTTTAATGATCAGAGCTTTAGCTTAAATACTTTACTTTTATTTGGCCGGATATTTGACTGACATTTCCTTGAGTACGTTGTCAGCATGATCTACTTCTTTCATAACCCATAACATGTAACGGATATCGACATGAATTGCACGTGTGATGGCACTATCGAAATACCAATCCTTGGTAATTGATTCGTAAGTGGAATCAAAATTCAACCCAATCAGTTCGCCATTTTTATTCAAGACTGCTGATCCGGAATTACCACCCGTAGTATCGGCACTGGACAAGAAATCTACTGGCACTGTGCCAAGCGTCGCATCTTTAAATACACCGTAACGTTTCTCTTTGATCGCTGTCAGCAAATTATCTGGCGCAATGAAAGGCTCTTTGCCGGTATGTTTTTCAACAATACCTTCAACGGTGGTGAACGGACCCTTGGTCACGCCGTCTTTGGGACTGTATGGAGCAACCGTGCCATAAGTAACGCGTAGTGTAGAGTTGGCATCGGCGTAGACAGGTTTTCCTTGCGAGTTTTTCCAGGTGATCACTGCTTGCATGTATTGTGGAATAACGCGTTCCAGATTTCCGTTCACTTCTTTACGACGCTCTTCGAGTGTCATCCCGATATCGTGTAATTTGATCGCGAGTTTAATAAAGGCATCATCTGACTGTAAGAACGCGGCAGCATCTTGTTTCAGCCACGCGAGGCGTTTGGCCGTATTGCCCAGCTCGCTTTGTTGATACATGCTGGCAACCGATTCCGGCATCGGCAATAAAATGTCGAGTCCTTGTGGGTGGGTTTTGGCATCAAGTTTGTTATACCTTTGTAATGCAGCGGTATAGCGTGCCTGATCGACATTTTGCATATACGATTGTTCCAGACGATTCAGCCGTGCTGCAATAAACGCGACATCACGCTGCTGGAAGCCAGCTTCACGTTGTGCATCTGGCTTCGCGGTTTCCAGCGCCAGACGATATAAGGTACGGGCGCTTCTCAATAGCTCGCTATTGTTGGCGACCGACCAGGCAAACTCTTCTTCGGTCAATGCCATATCACTGGCGATCACGGTATCGAGTTCTTTCAAAAAATCTTTGTCTGGATTATTTTTACTAAACCAGCTGCGGAATTCGGCATCCTGCTCATCTTTGATGGCTGCGATGTCTTTGCGGTTAAAGCCATCAACCAATCCTTGGGTTTTTTTCAGACCATTATTGATGCCCTTGACCACACTTGCATAGCGCACTACGGCATCGGGATTTCCCTGGGTTGCCGCATTAATTACTTCCACGTCAGATTGTGATTCAGCGATGCGCTTTGGATAGCTGACGTCGCGTGCGAAGCGGATTTCTTCTGGCAATTTATAGCGACTAGTCCGGCCCGGGTAGCCTGCCAGTAAAATCGGATCACCGTTCTTCAGCCCTAATGCTGAAATCGTTAAGAAGTCTTTAGATTTATACGGGACATTGTCGGGTGCTGGGTCAGCAGGACGACCATCTTTACCGACATAAGCGCGTAAAAATGAAAAATCGCCGGTATGGCGTGGCCATTCAAAATTATCGACCTCACCGCCAAAATTACCGATCTTGTCCGAAGGTGCGTACACCAGACGCACGTCACGGATCATCAATTGACGTATCCGGTAATACTCCATGCCACGATGGAAACTAGGAATAGAACAACGGTAGGCTTTGTCTTGTTCGCACTCGGTAATCAGTGCTTTGATTTTATTTTCGACCATAGCATGACGTTCTTTGCCAGTCATTGTAGGACTGATACCTTGCAAGACCTGGGCCGTAACGTTGTCAACCTTGTCCGTGATATACATGCGCGAATCGCTACCGGCCGGCAATTCTTCGCTCATGGTTTTAGCTAAGAATCCATCACTGATGTAATTTTTTTGGGCGCTGGAATTGCGTTGTATTGCACCATAAGCGCAATGATGATTAGTCACGACTAAACCGGCATCGGAGACAAATGACGCGGAACATCCACCTAGCGATAACATCGCGCTCAATGGTGCTTTGGTCAGATCGGCTAATTTTTCAGCGGGAAGGACAATGCCTACTCGTTTTAATTCAGCTTTGAGCTGCGGCAATTGGTGTGGTTGCCATTGACCTTCGTCGGCATATGCCATTGACATGCTGCTGATTGCAGTACTGGTTAATAGTAAAGAAAAGAAATTCAATTTGTTCAAATTGTGCTCCGTGAATTGTTTTGTTTCTCAGTCTCAAGCGAGCAAGAAAGGAAACTATCGTTATTAGAGGTAAATAAGGCGTACAAATAAGCACAGCATCATTGTCGTTCAGATTGCAAAGAGGTCAGACTGAGATACCGAGCGCTGCTGGCGACAGGGTATCTCGTGGGATCTTTACTCTGCCAACATTTCACGTTTCACACGACGTGAAATTTCCCAATCCAGTTCTTTATCGCGCTTTTTTTCTAATGCATCGATATGGCGCAGCTTTTTATCTGCCACGAATTCACCAGACAAGATCAGACGCGGTTTGGCGTTTGCCGAAATCATGCCATTGGTCGCCCATTCAGAACGTGGCAGGGTAGAGCCAGCGAAAATACCGTAGTCTTTGCCGCAGCTGATACCTTTTTCACCGACTACCGACTCACCGGCCTTGATGTATTTTGCGGCATACAAACTGGCAGCAGTGGCGATCCAGCGGCCAGCGTGGATTTCACCAAACAGGCTGCTGATTTCGCCTTTGGCGCGGATGCTACCCCAGGCACTAATATCGCCTTGGCTACCAATAGAACCGGCAGCAACATTACCCTGGCTGATGATTTCACCAGCAAATAAGCTGCCTTCGACTTCAATATTGGTTTCGCTGAAGACTTCGCCCTGACAATTGCAATCGCCTGCAACGTGAATGGCGCTCGCTGCCAGATGACCACCAACGAATTGCACTTCCGATGCTTCCAGATCATCGTCGAGTTGCAGATTGCCGTGGCAATCAAGATCCGCGCAAGACAAATAACCGAGGCATTGGATATCACCAAAACCGCCAAACACATCGTTGTGCTCATGACGCGCCAGGATAGCCGGATGGACCAGAGCATCCATAAAACTGCTGCCATCTTTTGCTGGTTTGCGCTGGTCTATTTCCAGTACGCGTACCATCCATTCGGCACTGCAGCCAGTTTTAACCAAAAATTCAACATCGATATTGCCACCCACGTCGAGCGTATGACCGATGTACAAAGACTGCACCTGAATATCCCCAGTCACCGTCAGCTTACCGAGGCAATACACTTCTTCTGCAATCAGATCACCATCAATCAACAAATCGCCTCCGACGGTTAATTGCGTCGTGATTGTCACATCACCTTGGATATGCACATCGCCAGTGCTGGCAAATTGCTTGCGTTTCAGGGTCTTGGCTTGGAACGGTTCTGGAGCTGGAATAGCAGGCAGGGTCACTGCTGGCTTGGCGGCGCGTTTAGTCATGATGGACCTTAAAAGGTGAGGGTGAAAACAAAATTGTTCGTCATTATCCCAGAGTTAAGCGTGAGAAAACGACACTTGGCAGATTTTTGATTGATAAAAAGATCAAATACTGGGTTTTTATTTTGTATTCGATCGACAACATCAGGCAATTTTAGTTGTAATTATCAATCATTATAAAATACAATAGCAATCATTCTCATTTGTGTTAAGAATTGTCTCTTTCTCTAAAGCGGCAAGTCTGCGCTTTCTTTTACAATTATGATGCCATCCACCTCAATTGCTGCCTCTAAAGCAGCCTATGTCTATTTTCGTCCGCGCTTTTTGTTGGGCCTTATGCTGAGTGCTTCAATCACCGTGTTAAGTGCTTGCGGTGGCGGTGGTGGCAGTTCTAACAACCCAGCAAGCGATGCAGGTTCGGATGCCGGTCTGAGTGCAGCCGCGCAGGTCGGAAAAAAAATCTTTTCCGATATCAGCCTCTCAGCATCAGGGAAAATGTCGTGTGCAACTTGCCATGATCCGAGCAACGCGCACGCCCAAACCAATAATCTCAGCGTCCAACTTGGTGGTCAAAACCTGGATGTGCCAGGCTTTCGCGCAGTTCCTTCATTGCGCTATCTCGATAAAACACCGGCTTTCGCATTTGGTGATGATGGCAAGCCTTTAGGTGGATTTACCCGTGACGGTAAGGCACCAAATCTTGCGGTACAAGCTGAGACGCCATTTATGGCCGCACACGAAATGGCCAACAACGGACGTGCAGACGTGGTAGCGAAATTGCAGCGCGCGAGCTATGTCAACGAATTCAAAAATGCCTTTGGTGCGACTATTTTTAGCAATGTGGACAGCGCATTTGAACGTGCCTTGTTTGCGTTACAACAGTATCAATTGGAAGACAGTGATTTTCATCCCTACGATTCAAAATACGATCGCTTTTTAGCAGGCAAAGCGACCCTGTCGGACAGCGAGTTACGCGGACTTGCTTTGTTCAATAATCCAACTAAGGGTAATTGTGCGGCCTGCCACATCAGCAAGAAGGGAGCAGATGGATCAGCCCCACTGTTTACCGACTTCACCTTCGACAATCTGGGTGTGCCGAGGAATAAGCTGATACCGGCGACCGCAGCAGCAGATTATTTCGACATGGGCGTCTGTGGCCCGGATCGTACGGATTTAGCCAAACGTACTGAATTTTGCGGCGCATTCAAAGTACCAACGCTGCGCAACGTAGCGACTCGCAAAGTGTTCTTCCATAACGGCCAATTTAATAACCTGCGCGATGTCGTCAATTTTTATGTGCGCCGTGATACCAATCCCGAGGAATGGTTCCCGGTTGGCACAGATGGAAGTATTCAAAAATTCAATGATTTGCCTGCCGCTTATGCGGGTAACGTCAATGTGAAGGAAGTGCCATACAACCGCCAACCAGGCATGGCTGCTGCACTGACGCCATCAGAGGTAGAGGATGTGATTACCTTCCTATCGACCTTGAACGACGGTTACAAGCCTTGATCAATAAAAAATCGACATTAAAAATCAAAATACCGAAAGTTAACATGAAAAAAAATATCTTTTCCCTAAGCATTTGCAGCGCCATCATCGCTACCGCCTTTGTTACGCCAGCTCACGCCGATGAAGCAGCCTTGCTTCAAAAAATAGAGAAACTTGCCGCTGAATTGGATGCTATCAAGGCGGAATTGGCTGCGACCAAGCAAAAAACAGACAGCGTCGCCAAGAATCAACAACAACTGAGCACCAGCGTTGCAGAAAATACGGCGGCAATCTCTAGTGTTACAGCCGCGACCACTGGTTCAGCGGTTGCAATGGCAGAACAAGCAGGCAAATCAGGTTCGCAGACCGTGATCAGCAGCTACGGTGAGGTCAATTACACCCGCCCTCGTCAGTCAAACAGCCAGGCGCAAACCGATGTTGCTCGTGCAGTGATTGGCATTACCCATCGCTTCGATGAAAAAACCAAAATGGTTGCAGAATTTGAGTGGGAACACGCAGTCACTTCCAAAGATGACAAAGGCGAGAGCGAAGTTGAGCAACTGTACGTAGAGCATGAAATTCGTCCGGGTTTGAGTGGCAAAGCGGGTTTGTTTTTGATGCCAGTCGGCCTCCTCAACACCAATCATGAACCAACCGCCTACTATGGCGTAAAGCGAAATTTTGTTGAAACTGCGATTATCCCAAGTACCTGGCGCGAAGCAGGTTTTGGCTTGTCCGGAACGCATGATAACGGCATTAGCTGGGACGCGGGTCTGACGACAGGTTTTGATATCAATAAATGGGACGCCACCAGCACTGACGGCAGCACATCTCCTTTAGGCAGTATTCACCAGGAAGGGCAGCTCGCTAAATCGCGTGACTTGAGTATGCACGCCGCCTTGAACTGGCGCGGTGTGCCAGGTTTGTTGTTAGGTGGTTCGGCATTTACCGGTAAAGCAGGACAGGGGGCGCCTAATTCCGTCGCCAACGACACTCGCGTCACTTTGTGGGATGTGCATGCCCGCTACAACCCAGGCAAGCTTGATGTGAGCGCCTTGTATACCCGCGGCACCATCACAGGCGTTGCAGCCTTGAATCAGACTTTTGCGGGACAAGTAACGCCGGTTCCATCCTCGTTCTATGGTTGGTACACGCAGGCTGCGTATCAGGTTTGGAAAACAGATAGTTACAGCCTGACACCATTCTTGCGTTATGAGCAGTTCAATACAGCGCAATCGTATACGGCAATGCCGCAAGGTCTGGGTTTAGCTCCGGCAGCAGATCAAAAAGTGACGACCCTGGGTGCTAATTTCCGCATCGGTGAAGGTGTAGTGCTGAAAGCGGATTACCAAAAGTTCCAGCAGGATAGCAACCAAGATCGATATAATCTTGGTGTTGGTTACTCGTTCTGATTGTTCTTATGAAAATGCTTGCTCCTCTGTCTTTGACAACACTCGCTGCTGTGAGCAGCAGTGCTTTTGCTACGCAATATCTGACGGTAGAGCAAGCACAACAAAGTATTTTTCCAGAAGCCAATCACTTCAATGCGCAGCCCTTGCAATTAAACGCGGAGCAAATGAAGCAGGTTGAAAAAATCGCCGGTGTGCCAGCACGCTCCGTTGCCTGGCGCACTATCGCCGCATACAAAGACAATAGCTTGTTAGGTTACGTGGTGTTGGACGACGTCATTGGCAAGTTTGAGTTGATTTCTTATGCTGTTGGTTTGTTACCGGATGCCAGCGTCAAACAAGTTGAAATTCTGACTTATCGTGAAAGCCACGGCTTTGAAATTCGCAACGCCAACTGGCGTCGGCAATTTGTCGGAAAAACGGCGAACACGGGTTTGGTCGTCGGCGAAGGGATTGCCAATATCAGCGGCGCGACCTTGTCATGTACCCACGTGACGGATGGCGTTCGTCGTATTGCTGCCATCGCTCAGGTGACATTGAAAAAATGAACCGTCGTGCCCAGCCGTGGTTAGGCACTTTGGTCGATATCAGCATTTTGGATGCGTTGCCGGACAACCTGCTGCAAGTGGCATTTCAAGCGGCTTTTGGCGTAGTGCGCGAAGTGCATGAATGCATGAGTTTTCATTCAGATGACAGCGACATCGCAAGCTTTAATCGCGCTGCTATCGGCGCAAAGATCAAATTAAGTCCTCATACATTCAGCGTTCTGAACCTTGCCCAAGAACTTAATCAGGTCACCGCCGGAATTTTTGACGTGAGAATTGCCAGCCGTCTCGCTGCCTGCGAATTTTTACCTCACAGCGCAAGCACACCTCTACCTGAATATCAGAGCGGCCAACAGGCCTATGAACTGTTCAACGATGGTCAGATAAAAAAATTACGCAACGACTGGCTGGATGTGGGCGGAATTGCTAAGGGTTATGCGGTTGATCAGGCGATTCTGGCATTACAAAACTTTGGTATTCAACACGCTTGCGTCAATGCTGGTGGTGATCTTAGCGTATTGGGTCAACACGAAATAGCGATTCGTGATCCGCAACAACCCACGGTAATGGCAAAAAAAATGCTATTGCAAGATCAGGCAATGGCAAGTTCGGCGACGTATTTTTCTCAGAAAAAATGGCGTGGCGATTGGCATAGCGCCTTGTTTGATGGTCGTAGCGGGCGTTCTTTACATGCCGCTCACAGCTATTCGGTGCTCGCACCTTGCTGTATGCTGGCGGATGGCCTGACCAAGCTACTTGCCGCAACGCAGGATGCGCGTCATCCCTGCTTTGAAGCTTACCAAGCAAAAGCATTTATTCTCTGATTATCGCCAGCCATTTATTATTAGCCAGCCTATGCGTACCCACAAACAAAGTCTGCGTCATCCCACTTCAACAAGTGCTGCGCGCCTACAGTTCAAGTTAGAAAATTGGCATAAGCTCAGTATCTACGCCGTGCTGACTGCCTTACTGTTGAGCGGCATTGCCTGGCTTATCGCGCATTTCAGCCTGCGTGTGATGGGCGAGTTCGGAGAAACGGTACATCCATTAGAACACTGGTCTATGCAAGTCCACGGTGCCTTGATCGTGCCATTTGCCGTGTTAGTGGGTAGCTTGTTGCTACAACACATGCGTCGCGCCCATCGTGCCCATCGTAACCGGGCAAGTGGTTGGACCATGATCCTTAGCTTGATGTGGCTGACAATGACTGGATACGGCTTGTACTACTTCGCCAGCGAAACTGCCCGACCACTCTGGTCGCTAGCGCATTGGATCATAGGCTCCGCATTGCCACTACTGCTTTTTCTGCATATTTATCTGGGCAGGCGACATTCTAAAGCGTGATGATTCATCGCCCAGAAAGTCAGGCCTTCTGTTTCAGCCACGATCTATCAAAAGCGCGTTGCACTACGCTTAGAGTATAGATCGTTAATAAGCGATTCTTATCTTCTCTGCAGACGTTTGCGATATCATTCTTCACTCTTGATCTTCGTGTTGTGCTTCTCGACCGAAGAGTAAGAGATTGATTATGCATTTTTATTGAGCAACTAATGATACGACGCCTGCCGCTGACTTTTAAGCACATCATGTACAACTTGCGGGGCGGCTTTTTAGTCCGTCCGCTATGTATTACCCTCGTGTTGGGTATGCTGGGTGGCGCGCTTTCCTATTTTGAAGAAATTTTTCCGGCATTGAGTGCCTGGGTACCGGCGACGCTGTTTCCATCGAAAAGTGATCCGCAAGTTGCGCAGATTATCCTCAGTGATATTTCAACATCAGTGATGACGGTCGTTTCTATTGTCTTTGCGATTTTGTTGATGTCACTGACTCTGGCATCGATGCAGTTTTCGCCACGCATCATTGTCAGTTTTTCCAGAGACAAAGTGACACAGTGGATTTTAGGTATTTTCCTAGGGACGTTTTCGTATTGTATTGCTGTATTGCCTGCCGCACGTACCAAACCCTATGCGTTTTCGCCTGTGCTATCGGTGTTTGGTGCGATGGTTTTGGTGCTTGCTTGCGTGATTGGTCTGCTATTTTTTATCCATCACATTTCGCGCGCGATCAGCGTCAATTTTATTGTTGACAGAATTGCTGGCGAAACCGAATTGATGATCGATGAATTTATGGCGCAACCAATCAGTCAGAAGTTATGGCCTATCGGTAGTTCTGGCGAAGAACACGCAAAACTTGAGGTGCCGCTGAGTCATACCATGTCGGGCTACATTTGTTTCATCGATACAAACAGATTGGTCGAGATTGCCAAAAGGCATCAATTGAAAGTCAAAGTGTTGAAGCGAGTCGGTCAATTCATCCCGGCAGGTGTAGCGTTGATGCATATTTCCAGAGAAGAACGATTGACTGATAACGTCAGAAAAGCCCTGTTGTCGACCTTCGATATTGGTGCCATGCGCACTTTGCAGCAAGACGTTGAGTTTGGTGTATTGCAGATTGTTGATATTGCGCTCAAAGCGATTTCGCCAGCAGTGAATGATCCGAGTACTGCGATTTCTTGTATCGATCAATTGAGTCGCGTACTGGGGCGATTTGCAATGCGGCAGACGCCTTCTTCGTATTATTATGATCCACCCGGCATTATCCGGGTCAGCGTGCCGTGGATAGAATTTGATGCGTTGCTGGAATCTGCTTTTGACCAGATTCGATTGTACGCGCGCGCTGACATGGCAGTCAGCCTGCGCATTCTGCGGGCTTTGCATGACATCGCCGAAATCAGTAAAAACCCCGAGGTCTACACTTCTTTGCTTGCACTTGGTCAACGCACCATAGACAGTTGCACCGGACACCTCGATGCAATGTCCATGCAACGCCTACATCAGCGCATGGATGAGCTCAAAAGTATTGCCCGATGATGACGCGTGGCAAGCCGCGGACAAGGATCGTCTGGCTTGCCGGATTCTTAATGCTTAAATGCTTAGTTAGGCAGACCGTCTAAGCGACCATTTTCAGCCAGTTCACGTATCATTCTGATGGTGTCGATATCCGCTTCCAGATATGCTGAACGACGGTATTCGTTATACATTTCTTCTGCCTGATCTTGCTCTGCGCTGGCGCTGTTTTCGTAGATAAAGCGTACAAACAAATGCTCAGGCTGTGGCTCTTCGATCACCATGCGCAAGGAAGATGGCGGTATTTCACCCTGCGCTGGTACGTCATAGTGGATATGATCCAGATGCACAAAATTGACCGTATCTGTGACTGATAAATTGCCATAACGCAAAGTTCTGGTCATGCTGGCTTCGGTACGGTCTATGATGCTGGCTTCATCCAGATGCGGCACAAACAGTTTAGGTGAGTCGGCACGCATGACCAGACCACGCCACAATTGCTCGCGGGTTAAAAAATCAGCGATAGGGTTTAGGATGTCGTTAATTTCGACCAAATGTTCAAATTTCATGATCTTGCTTTCAAATTAGTTGGGCGCTAGTTTACTCTTGTTGACCGCTATCGTGGTAAATCCCGCTGTCATGCTGGCATAAGGCTACAATAGCGCTTACTTTGTTTTTCAAGCGCCTATGTCCCACGGTCTCAATGCTCCCCAAAGAAATGCTGTCAATTATATGGACGGCCCATGCCTGGTCCTGGCAGGAGCTGGCTCGGGTAAAACCCGGGTGATTACCCAAAAAATCGTCAATCTGATCGAATTACACGGCTATGAACCCAAGCACATCGCGGCACTGACATTTACCAATAAAGCCGCGCTGGAAATGCAGGAACGTATCGCCAAACTGCTGGCGGAACCGCGTCAGGCCAAGCAATTGACGGTATCGACCTTCCACTCGCTGGGCGTCAAAATTCTGCGCCAAGAAGCGCAGGCACTGGGATTGAAAGACCGTTTTTCGATTATGGACAGCGATGATTGCTTTGCTTTGGTGCAGGATTTGGCGATTACCACCGATAAGCAATTGATACGCCGGATACAAACCGCCATGTCCTTGTGGAAGAATGCGCTGATCGATCCCGAACAAGCTCTGAAACAGGCACAAGACGAAGATGAAGCCACTGCCGCACGCATTTATCGCAGCTACGTTGCCACCTTGTCAGCATATCAGGCCGTCGATTTCGATGACTTGATACGCTTGCCGGTGGAGTTATTCCGCAGTAACGAACAGGTGCGCGACAAATGGCAGCGCCGTTTGCGTTATTTGCTTGTCGATGAATATCAAGACACCAATACCTGCCAATACGAGCTGGTGAAATTATTAGTCAGCGGGATCGGCAAAAAGCCCATGTTCACCGCCGTGGGTGACGACGATCAGGCGATCTACGCGTGGCGTGGCGCAACTATCGAAAATCTGAAAACCCTGCAAGTTGATTTTCCCAATCTGGAAATTATTAAACTCGAACAAAATTACCGTTCCAGCACGCGTATTTTGCAAGCCGCCAATGCGGTGATTGGCAATAACCCCAAGCTGTTTGAAAAATCGCTGTGGTCAGAACATGGTCTCGGCGATCCGGTCAAAGTGCTTGGTATGCAAGATGATGAGCAAGAAGCTGAACAAGTCGCCATCATGATCTCTGCCCATCGGTTTGAACGCCGCGCCAAGTATTCCGATTATGCGATTTTGTATCGCGGCAATCATCAGGCCAGAGTGATAGAACAAGCCTTGCGCAAAGAACGAATTCCGTACACGATTTCTGGTGGTCAGAGCTTCTTTGACCGTGCAGAAATCAAAGACATCATTGCGTACTTACGCCTCATTGCTAACGAAGATGATGATCCGGCGTTCATTCGCGCCATTACCACGCCAAAGCGTGGTGTCGGTCAGGCTACGTTGGAAGTTTTAGGCGCGTTTGCTGGTCAATGGCAATGCTCATTATTTGCGGCGGTATTTAAGGGCGGCATCGAAGCGAAGTTGACTGAGCGACAATTACGACCTTTGCGTGAATTTGCGACCTTTATCAATCACGTTGAAGCGCACGCTCATCGAGAAGGACACGCGGCAGAATTGCTCGATGACTTGATGAAAGAAATCAACTACGAAGCCTATTTGTACGATAGCTTTGATGATCGCGCCGCCCAAAGCAAATGGCAAAACGTGCTCGATTTTACTCAGTGGCTGAAAACCAAAGGCAGTGGCGGCAAAGACGGTACCGATGATCACCGTAGCCTTCTGGATCTGACGCAGATGGTGGCCTTAATGAGCATGATGGAAGGCAAAGACGAAGAACCAGATGCCGTGCGGATGTCGACCTTGCATGCATCCAAAGGACTGGAATATCCGCACGTGTTTTTAGTTGGCGTTGAAGAAGGCATCTTGCCGCACAAAGGCGACCCAGATGCACCAATAGAGACCTTAGCGGCGCGTATAGAAGAAGAACGGCGACTCATGTATGTGGGCATCACGCGCGCCCAGCGCAGCCTGCATATTACCTGGTGCAAAAAGCGCAAACGCGCTGGCGCCCCGGTGCATTGTGATGTCTCCCGATTCATTAAAGAAATGAAGCTTGATGAAGGCGACGCCGTGCCCACCGAAGCCGAAACACTAACCCCAAAAGAACGCTTAGCGAATTTAAAAGCTTTGTTGACAAAAACAAACCATCATCCGACAATCGATTGAGTAAAAATATTTTCAAATTGATATTGAGGTTAGCGGATGGTGCAACAATGCAGTGAAGAAATGTCTGGTGATAACCTCGGAATCGCATTGCCAACGATGAGCACCACGCCAAGCTTTGACTGGCGACAAGAATGGCGTGAGCTGAAAGAATTCCTTAAAAAACCGCGTCGTGGGCGCATCGCTTCGGCACCTTTTAGTCAGACGTGGCGGCGTTTTTTGTTGGTTTTTGGCATAGATATTACGATTGTACTCTTTGTAACACTTCCGCTTAATTCCATACTGGATGAATGGGCTGGCCTTGAAAGTAAGCTGGAAATAAAGGGGAAAATGGCGCTATATGCGATTGTTATCGCGCCAATAATTGAAGAACTGGTCTTCAGAGCAGGATTGCGTAAAGCCAGCTACAGCTTGTTCATCGGACCTGTCTTAGTTGCTTGCTTCTTCAGTAGTCAAACTGTCGTTGTGGTGATGGCGGCAGCGCTCACTTTGATTGCTGTCGTTGATAAGGTGTGGATGCACTGGGTACCCAGAGGGAATGGCAAGCGTTTTGCACGGGGCAGAGCGTTTATTCTTCATTACCCTTATGTATTTTGGTTTTATGCCATCAGTTTTGGGCTCGTGCACCTGGGCAATTTCTATTCAACCAATGGCCGTGACTATCTGCTTGTATTTGCCATCATTGCCCAATTAAGTGCGGGTTTCTTGTTAGCTTATTTGCGTTTGCGACAGGGGCTATTGAGCTCCATTATTTTACATAGCCTGGAAAATAGCTTGTGTGTTGCCTTAGAAATGATGTTTGATTAATCGTCCAAACTTCCTGTAGGGGATGTTGATGCAATGCGGGTTGATACGTCTGGCTACTCTGTTAATAGCAATGCTGGTATCGCCAGTCGTGTTGGCGCAGGAAGCATGCTCTAAAATTGTGATTTCCGCTGACCCCGCTTATCCCCCGCTACATTGGTATGACGGTCAGCATTTTCAGGGGGCGAGTATCACATTGACCACTAAAGCATTAAATGCAATAGGTGTTCCTTTTGAATTTCGTTATCTGGGACCGTGGAAGCGGGTCTTAATCGCAGCAGAAAACGGTAGTATCGATCTGGTCACTAGTCTTAAAGATACCCCGGAACGCCGCGAATTTCTGACCTTTAGCTTACCGTTGTTGAGCAATCCGGTTGCTGTCTTTGTGCGTAAAGGTGAGTCATTTTCTTTCACAAAAAAGGAAGACCTGATCGGACGCCGGGGTGGTGTTGCGCGTGGAAACCGTTTTGGTCAGCCCTTTGATAGTTTCATGGATGAACATTTGCAAGTTGAAGTGACGCACAACATGGAAACCAGTTTCCGGATGTTGATTGCCAATCGCTTTGACTACGTGTTGACAGGTTATTACCCGGCAACCAATGCGCTGATGACATCAAAATTAGATCTGCGGATACAGGCAGTCAAACCGTTTGTGACAGAAACAGCCAACCTGGTTGGATTTGTCAGCAAAAGTCCGTGTCTTAAATATTTAATTGCGTTCAATGAGCAAATAGATAAGATGCGCAAAAACGGCGACATTGACCGGGAACTTAAAAAAGCTACCGAAGAATGGCGCCGTCACCCTATGCTGCATAAAGACTAAAAGCAAACTTTACACGCTCAGGTTTGATATTATCTGCCCGTTCCCTCCGCGAGCTGAATTCTTCGAATAAATATTTTCCACATTGACTCCTACCATCATGCAAATTAAATTCTCTAACGCTCTCCTGAAACATATTTCTGTGCTGTTTTCGATTGCGCTGTTTGCTGGAAATACGTACGCCAAAACTACCGCAGAGACCACCGCTAAAGGCGTGCTATGGGAAGTGAAATCGGCGACCAATACTGCCTATTTATTTGGTTCCATTCATCTCGCGAAAGCAAGTTTTTATCCCTTACCGGAAAAAGTCCAAAAAGCATATAAGCAGGCTGACACCTTAGCAGTTGAGCTTGATGGCACTGATAGCGAGGCAGCAGTCAAGGCCTTACCCTTGTTAAAGTATGCAGCGCCGGACAAATTACAAAATCACCTGCAGCCAGCGACATGGGAGTCGTTACAAAAGATGACCGGACCTGCAGCGGAACGCTTTCAGCCATTGAAGCCAGCGATGGTTGCGACGGGTTTGTTAGTAGGTACGTTTGCGCGACAAGGCTACGATCCTGCACAAGGAGTAGATATCCATTTCATCAATCGTGCTAAGAAAGATAAAAAATCGATCGTCGAGTTAGAGACCATGGAATACCAGGCGCAGATTTTAGGTGGTCTGAGTGATGAAGAAGGCGATGCCATGTTGTCGCAAACTTTAGAAAGTTTAAGCACCGGTGAAGCAATACGTGATACCAACCAACTTATTGCAGCATGGAAGGATGGAAACGCAGAAAAGGTCGTGAGCATGTTGCAAGCCGAGGCAAACAAAAATCCGGGCTCAAAAAAAATCATGGAACGATTACTCGATGAGCGTAACCCAGCCATGGCTGATAAAATCGTCGAATTAATGGCAGCGGGTAAGCACGTGCTGGTGGTGGTTGGCGCTGGACATATTGCGGGAACCAATAGCATTAGCGATTTGTTGAAACAGCGTGGATTGCAAGTCCGTCAGATCAAATAGATTCTAAGAATAAGTAAAGAAAAATTATATGTCGTCTGAATTTCCTGCAGATGAGACTGCCGGAACAGTCTCAAAGACAGAGTATTTGTTGCGTGAACACGCGTGGGTATCTCTGGAAAACGTCAATGATGTCGAAGCCTGGCTGGATTTGCATGACCGTGAATTACAACAAATAACAGGCAAGAACCCTCAAGCTGGATATGGTGTTTGCTTTCATTTGTTGCATGGCGGCGAAATTTATTTGCATACCAATAGTGACGGCGATATTTTGTTAGACGTCACGCCAGACGCTGCATGGGCAGAGCCGGTATTAACTGCAGTGACCCGCGTAGCCCTACCACGCGGTCAAATCTGGTTAGTCCCTGGTCAGGTATTAGTGCAATTGATTTTAGGTTTGAATAGCCTGATTGCTGGTAGTCGGCTGGTGCTGCAACATGCGTACCGGATTCAAAAGTAAGCATGACGTTTAGCGTTGTTAGTCGCCGTTAAAACTTCATTGGTAAGACGCATTACGCTCAACTTCACTCGCCCCATCTATTGCTCTGGGGCGGGTAGAGTTGAATCAAAAACACTAATTTACAACGCCGTTGCGGTCAATTCGTACCACGCGCGCGCCGTTCGTTTGTTTAACGTTAACTTCTGCCTCGCTTGGGCCATTTACTTTGATGTTGGCTAAGCGTAACAGCAATTCACGTGCATGCAGGTCACCTGAGCCGTTGATCTTGGCAGTAAGATTATCCGCAGTGCCGGATAATGAACTGGCTCCAGGACCATTCATGACTATTTCGATCTTATTGGCTGCATTCAATTTTGCGTCTAAATCGCCTGAACCAGAGATTTCTGCGTTGAGGTTCTGATCAACGTTGAGACTAACATTGGCAGGGCCATTATTTTTGAGCACGACCGTTTTTGCGTGTAAGTCTTTTGCATCGACATCGCCTGATCCGCTGATGGTAATTGTTAAGGTATCTGCTGCACCCGCTAGATTTATGTCACCAGGCCCATACAGTTGTAAAGTTGCCTGTGCTACCTTAAGTCCCTCAACATCGAGGTCGCCTGAACCGGAGGCATCGACTTTTAGTTCGGTAACCTGACCTCGTAATTTCGCGCTACCTGGTCCTTGTAACATCAGGTTGACCGACGCATCTTGCAAGTAATCAGCCAGAAAATCACCGCTACCGTTAACTTTCAGATTCAGTAGCTTGCTAAGCTTACCCATCTTCACGTCGCCTGCGCTATTCATATTTATATCGGCCTGAGCAACTGATAATTGATCGAGGTGAAGGTCACCACTGCCGTTTGCTATTGCATTGAGTGATTGCACCTGGCCGATTGCTTTGATGTCGCCCGAGCTATTCGATTTGAGCGAAAACTTGTCGTTTTCAAGACCGCGTAGTTCTATATCACCGCTGCCGGAGTTGTCCACGCTATCTAAGTGGGCTGCTTTGATCTTGACGGTACCTGGCGTATTTTTCCAGGTAAAACTAAACGACTTATTTTTATTCCGAATGATGAGTCGTTGACCTTCTACAACGGTTTCGATTTGAGAAACCAAATTATCATCCCCGGTGATTTCGACTTCGTCTTTATCCCCTTTGGTGATGAGGATATCGAAAAAAGTTTGATTTTCAAGCTCAGTAAATGCGGTTACCGGTCTTTGCTCGGTGATGGATTTACCACTACCGACGATTTTTTCGCCATCAATTTTTACCTCACATGCTGAGAGAGTGATCAGGGCTACAACTAGCCAGACGATATTTTTTTTCATAATATAAAATTAAGTGAGTTAATTAATTAATATTGAGCAATACTTAAGTGTAGTCTTGTTATCGACAGAATTGCCTATAGATTGCGACGGAATGCAGAATCCGTGTTCCCGGATGTAAAAAACGGAGATGGGCGTTGCATATTTGTATTTTGGCATTACACTTGGTGTACAGGAACTTCACAAAATGACCCGGTTGCGAAACCTGGGGTATTTATTAAAGCGAGATTTTTGTTTGCCGTTTTGTCTCCTGATGGTTTTGCATAAGCCCTTTCACAGGAAGTCAGGCCATGATTTTTTTCATTTTAGTGAGCACTTTTCTTATTTCTGAATCAGACTGCCTATGACTACACGCCGCCAAATATTAAAGAAAAGTATTCTTTTCACCGCTGCTGGCCTGTTCAGCACCACAAAATTAGTAGGCTCTGCGTATGCGGCGGATGCAAAATCGTCCGAATTAGCACCGCCGCCTGATCTGTTCGACTCGCAAGCTTTAGACATCGATTTTTGGGTAAAGCCACGGACCATTGATCTGATCCGCCCGGCATCCAACGAGCGTAGCAAATTGCTCTACTGGAAAGATGGTGAAATTATCGATTCTGCCTATCAGGAGTTGTGCCATATTTTGCGTGACGTGAATGGCAAACAATCCGCAGCAATCGATCCTAAGTTGTTTGAAACCTTATGGGCCACTCAAGCCTATGTGGCGCGTTTTGGTATGACCAAACCGCTAGAAATTTTATCTGGATATCGCACACCAGATTCTAATCGTCGGTTGATCGAACAAGGTGTTCCTGCCGCACGTAAATCCTTGCATATGGACGGCAAAGCCGCCGACATCCGTATTCCGCATTTACATGAAGAAGTACTGGGCTCGCTGATCACCAGTTTTCGTGAGGGTGGTGTGGGCTTCTATTACCGCGCTAGTGCGAACGGTGGCTGGATCCATACGGACACCGGCTTGCAACGTAGTTGGAAGGGGTAGTTAGTAGGGGTGTCGCATTAATTTTGAAAAGAGAATGATTACGTTAAACGAAGGCGTTTGATGCGAACGGTAATTTTTGATGACGACGTTGAATACCAAAGGCTGACGTTTTCCGCTGGAAGCGATTTTGGTTTGCATACCGTGGTATGCCGCTTATTTTTTGAGTTTCCGCCATATTGAAGAGACGATGCAATAGCTCGGTGTGTTTGTGAGTCACTCTTCTTTCATCGTTGGGCGTGCCGGTTCTTACCGATGTTGGAAAAGATATGACGGAACAAGCCTCAACCCGGCAAAACGCACCAGCTACCTTTACGCTGACGAAGGCTTGATCGCAGAAGCAACGCAAGACATCACACTCAATGCAGATCAAACCACGACATTAAGCGGTAGCGCCATCATCACGACTCAATACGGCCCTAAACCAGACAATGGCTTTATTGTAACCCTCCCGTAAAATCAAGCCATGCATAACCAGAGTTCTTGAGGCAAACTTATATGCCAAAGGAGAACAGAAATGCGTAAGAGCAGATTTACAGA